>JABJPQ010000495.1 GCA_018663815.1 Halobacteriovoraceae bacterium
CTTTAAAGATATTGAAAATGTCGTTAAGCAAAAAATATTAATTGAAAAGTTAAATAAAGCATCGCTTGATCAAGGTATTGACGCCATGATGTCTCACTTACTTGCCTATGAAGATGATAGTATTTTAAATGACGATAGGAAATTATTAAAAATTGCGAGAGAAATTGCTCAAAGGGAAAATCTTTTTAGTAAAGGAAAAACCTTTAATGCAAGAGTGGGGAAGATTTTAACAAGTTTAAAAGACAGAGCAACTATTGAGAGAAATAAAAAGCAATCAAAACGTATTAAAAAAGTATCTCATGCTCAAACCGTTAAAAAATATAAAGATTTTGGAAATACGGTTAATCAAGTTTGTTCGGCCATGAAAGTTGCGACTGAAAATCGAGTCAAAGTTGCGTATAAAAAACTTGCAGCATCGACTCCAGGTGGAAGAAATTATCGAACGACAAATCAAGAACAACAACTAAAAAAAGATATCACGAGTGAATACTCACAACATACTAATCAAGCTTTTAGTAAATCAATTCATTTTTTTGCAAAAAATAATAAAGAGGTTATGCCATTACTTTATTCAGATGAGTTTAAAGATATCTTCCCGTTTTCGGCAGACTTTGGAAATAAATGCGCAAGTGGTAAAATTGATGTCGCTATAGATATTGACGCAATTAATTTAAAAAATCTTGGCACAGCAATCTCAGAAACAAAAGATACGATTTTAGCAGACCTGCAAAAAACGGATAATGCTTTACGCGCGAATATCGAAAATGATAAAGACGATATTAATGAACATGTCCAAGAGTACCTTAAGTACAAACCTTACCTCTTGAGTGACTTTTTAAATGGTAAAAAATTTTCACCACAGGATTCTGAGTTTTATGCAAAATATGTTTGTAAAAATACCTTAGAAATTTATTCGTCAGATGAATATTGGAATACAGGAACTATGGTGGGGGGATTGGTCGTAGGTGTTGCGGCAGGGGCCATTACAGGTGGATTTGGCTTTGGGCTCGGTGCTGCTATGATGGTAGGTGCTGGAGTTTCTGCTGCTGAGGGAGCCTATGTTTATAATCACGAATCACAAACAGCTGATGACATTAAAAATGGAGCAGCTGTTGGAGCTATTACCTTAAGTATTAATGATGAACAATTTCGTAAAGCCGATGAGATTGCATCAGATCATAAGCTAAATGGAATTTTAGGTGCTAGTTTTGGAGCAGTTGGCGCTGTTGCGGCTCCTCTTACCCATATTGCTATGCCTATTGTAAAGTCAGGTTTTAAATCTTTAAAAAATACAACGAAATTAAAAAGGACTCCAGGGGCAAAACTCGACTCAAAGGGTCTATTAGGCGGAAAATACAAGTTTGATGAAATTATAGACCACCCTACGACAGGAGCTTATGCTAACGCTGATAATCTTGCAGATGCGGATCTTATTGCTAAGCAAAGAATAAAAACGGGAAAAATTGAATCCAAGAGCTCTCGCTCTTTTGCACATCAAGACGATATTATTGAAATTGATGAGGCCGTAAAAAACCAATTAGAAAAACTTGGAATGGACGATACGGCCAGAGTTGGTGGTATTGCTGATTCGGATATGGGAAAAACAAAAGCTTATCAAGAGTTACTGACAACACCATCGGCAAAATCTGATTTTCTGTTAGATACTTTGAGTGGGAAGGGTCCTCCAAAGTCTAAACGGGCCATGAAAAAGCTTATGAAAAAAATGGGTATGAAAGGGCAAACATTATTACCTTCAGATTTAAATGCAGATCAAATACGTTCTGTTCTTAAAGATAACCAGACTTTGGTTAATTTCTTACATGAGCTGCCAGGAACAAGCGATGCCCTGATACTACTTGAGAAAGGTGTTCTCTCAGAGGATCAATTTATTAAACGCATGCAAGCCAATTTATTTCATAATGGACCTGAGTCAGGATTTTGGGGTGATGTTTTTAGTAAAGGTCATGTTCCAGATAGTTTAAATAAATCAAAAAATGAATTTTCTAAAAAGTTTTTTAAAGGAACTGTTTTTGAAGGAAAAACAGTAGATGGACTTGTCACTGCAAAGTACCCTTCACCTCAGTCTTTTGAAGGATTTGTACACACGTTTTACGATCGCATGAGCCAGGCTACTAGAGGTGGAGTGAATAAGCTTTATGATGAAGTTCAAAGTTTTAAAGCGGATAGATTGACTCAGATGAAAGAAATGCTGGTGGATAATCCAGCTATGACTCTGAATCAGTTAAAACATTTTAGAGAGGATGTGATTAAGAGTAAAAATATAAATCCCGATCAAAAAAATGCTCTTTTAAATATGGTTGATGCTGGAGAAGACAGAATTGCTCAATTTCAAAAAAACGTAGCTAATAAATTTAAATTTAAAGAAGATGGAAATAAAGTAGAAGATATTTCCATGAGCTATACTGATCATAATAATAATATTTCAGTTAACTTTGTTGATAATACCCATGGTGCAAAAAAAGTAACCAGTAAAAATGGAGAGTCACCAATCACAAACCAATACAGTAATTTGGAGATGAAACCATCAAGAAGTGGGTTAGGAAATGTTTTAAACGAAACGGTAGAGCGAGTTTTAAAAGAAGAGGAAGCTCTTGTGGGTGATCCTGTGCGTGGGTTAACATTAGATGTGATGAAAACAAATACCTCTCGGCCAAAAAGATTTGATGGTGTTCGTGAAAAAGCTTTTGCTACAAAGAACTATTTTAAAACTCAACGGCAACGCTTAGCCAATACTTTCAAAACAGGAGGAAATTCCCTTAAAGATGGTCTGAATTCAATCATAAAAAAGGGAGTGAATTTATTTAGCTCTCCATCGAAATTAGCGCGAGCTAGATCGAAAAAACTAGCGAAATTACCTAAGGTAACTCGAGCAGAATTAGAAACGGATGATAGTTTGAAAAGAATTTTTAGAATCACAAGTTATATGCGTAAAGAAGGCTTCTTAAAGCCAGATGAATCTTTGAGTGAAGCGACAAAAATGGCCATTATTTCTGCTCATAAAGTCGGTTTAAAAGAAGGCAGAAAATTTACCACACTCTGTAAAAAGAAATCTAAAAATTGTAAGGCCATACATAATTTTACCCCTAGTGATTTAGAAGCGAAAAGATTGGCCATGGTTGGGAAAGATCCAAAGAACCCTTTATTGCCTGTTAAGGTTCGAGCGTTTGCGATGAGAAACGGCATTACTGGAACTCAAGAAATTGCCAACTTAGCAACCAAATCAGGAAAGAGAATGGGCGAAATTACAATGGAGATCATTGATAACACTAAGATGAGAAAAGAGTTAAGCTCAAAAATTAAAGCAAATAATAAATCAATTAAGCATTATGAGCAGTTTTCTAGCTTAAATAAAACTGATCAACATATTCTTGACTTGGCAAGGAGTGAAAATGTAAAGCATTTAGAATTAAAGCAAAATATGTCGGATAGGATTAACATCTTAAATGATGAAAAAACAATACTAAAACAAACCAAAGCTAACGACTTGAACGATCAAGTTGTCGCAGGATTTATAGGTGGGGCAGATCCTGCAAATGCTCTAAAGACAGCTAAAGAATCGCTTAGAAAAATAGAAGAAGAGCTGAAAGCTCCTAACGTAAGTAGAAATGTGGCACGCTCCCGTATAGAAGTGGGGCTAAAAGAAAATGTTCAATTTGATCCTCGTTATGCAAATCTAACAAAAGAGGAAGCAAACCTTATCCGAGAAGCTAAAATCTTTGATTTAAAAAAACAAGTTGAAGTTTTAACAGAGAAAAAAAATCAGTTTGAAATAACAAAAAGTAATAACATTGTTAATGAGCAAGCAGCTAATAAAGTAGCTAAGCGTAAGGCCAAACAAATTGAAAAACTTAAAGAATACGCACAAGAGTTTATTGAGCATAAAAACGCCTATTTACTAAAAAATCAGCACGAATATTTTGTAGCTCTTGATATCTCTACTCGCAAAGCCGATAAAGTTTTTGATCCAATCGCAAAAAAGATGTTAACAATTCCTAGTGGAAAAAATTACTCTACTTGGGATAAAAGGGTAGTTGAATTAATTCAAAATGCAACTCGTAAGGTAAAAGCATATGAAGATATAATTGAGGCGCGAGACATGGTGAAAAAAGATTTAAAAAATA
>JABJPQ010000496.1 GCA_018663815.1 Halobacteriovoraceae bacterium
AGTTTATACACCATCCAGATAGATTCTTTTTCATAAAGTTTAACCAACTTAATTTCAGCAACTGGTTTATAAAGATATTTATTTTGTTTCACCAAGGTTGGTTTAACCAAAAAACCAAAGTCATCCTTTCCAATAAGATCAAATTGTCCCTTGTCCAAGTAGATCGTTTGGCCTGACTTCGAGATAAGGAGTATCTTAGTAGTTGTGTTGCCCACTGCACTTAATGAAGTAACAAAGCTTAAAATATAACAAATCAATAAAACGCGAAGAGTCATGCACTCCCTTTAATTAAACACATATGGATATTTTCATACTTTGAAGATCATTTGAAAAGCTTTGCGTCAGAAATAATCCAATAAATACGCAACATCAGGTCTTTTTCGCTGAAAACTTGAGTTTTAGCCTTTAATCAATTATAAATTCTTAATCTAATATAAATAATGAGGGCAATGTGGCTAAAAGAAGAAAAGAAAAACGAATCTATAAATACGAATGTTCACTCACTGGTGATACATACCAATTAACAGAAAAATGTGATAACCCAGAAGAACTAATGTCAGTTAATTCTTGGTACGAGCTTAACCCTGACAAGGATGACAGACCCGACGACATTAAGAAAAAACTAGGACTTCAACTTGCAGAAAAAGAAAAAGCGCAAGAAAAAGAAGAGAACGCAAACACAGAAAATTAGTCAACCAAGGTTATTTATGCAAAAAAAAGATATAGTTATTATTGGATCAGGTCCTGCTGGTTATACCGCAGCTTTATATGCATCACGAGCAAATTACAAACCTCTAGTCATTATGGGGCACGAACCTGGTGGCCAATTAACCACAACAACTGATGTCGAAAATTTTCCAGGCTTCCCAAACGGAATCATGGGTCCAGAATTAATGTCCAATATGAAAGAACAAGCTGAGAAATTTGGTAGTGAGTTTATGCAAACTCAAGTCACTGAAGCTGACCTAAGCAAAAGACCATTTATATTAAAGTGTGAAAACGGTGAAGTTGTTAGTGCGCAAGCTGTAATCATTTCCACTGGGGCCAGTGCAAAGTACCTTGGTTTGGCCAATGAAAAAGAACTCATTGGTAAAGGCGTAAGTGCCTGTGCTACATGTGATGGTTTTTTCTACCGCGATCAAGACGTTTACGTTGTCGGAGGTGGTGATACGGCCATGGAAGAAGCAAGCTTTTTAACTAAATTTGCAAAAAAAGTAACTCTTGTTCATAGAAGAGATACTTTTAGAGCTTCCAAACCAATGCAACAAAGAGTATTCGATAATCCCAAAATTGAAGTCATGTGGGACAGCTCTGTTGAAGAAATACTTTTCGACGAAAAGGGTGTGCATGGTTTAAAAATTATGAACAGTAAAACTGGTAAAACAATTGAAGTAAAAGCCAATGGGCTTTTTATGGGAATTGGTCATACACCTAATACTCAATTTTTAAACAAACAACTTGAACTCGACGATCATGGTTTTATCATCACTAAGAATGGCCATCCCGATACAAATATTCCAGGTGTTTTTGCTTGTGGTGACGTTCAAGATAACTATTACCGTCAGGCCATATCCGCTGCTGGAACAGGATGTATGGCCGCAATCCGTGCGGAGAAGTACCTAGAAGATGTTGGCTCTCTATAAACAAGCACAACACAGAAAACTTTACCGATTTATTTTGTAGGTCTTTAGTAAGTATCTAATTTCATGGCATCTATTTATATGAGTGGATCTTTAATTGACATTCATGCAAAATCACGAAAAAATTAACCTGTAAGCAAGGATGCTTATATCAAAATCATTGGCCAAGGAAGGAAAATGAATTCCCTTTTTAACTACAACACACTCAAAGTTCGCTTAGAAAAGACAACACGTACATTATTTATCACACTCAATAATGACCTCAATGAAAACTCCCTCACGATGGAATCTTTGTTTGAACTAGAGTCAATTTTGGCTTGGTGTACAACACGAGTTGAAATTCATTCAATATTTTTACAATCTTCAACAGATTTTTTCTCCCGTGGATACAATCAAAAATTATTAAAAAAACTCACCATAGAAAAACTACAAAACTTTACCCAAAAACTTCAAAAGATCAATCAAGCGATTATGTTATTACCACAAACTGTAATCATTGATATTCAAATGGGGACAGAAAATATTGCAACAGAACTGGCAACAGCTTGTGACATAAGAATATCTAATCGATCATGTTCAATTAACTTTAATCACTCAAAATTAGGTATGATACCCTGCTCAGGAGGAATAGCTCAGCTGTCTCAATTAATTGGCCATGCGAATGCTAAAAACTGGCTTTTAACTGGTGCTAATATTCCCTTTAGAAAACTAGAAGCAAGTGGTTTTGTTTATGAATCCTATACTATGCAATCACGTGATGAAGTTATTCAAAAAATACTTCTCAATATCCGAAATCAAGCACCAACCCAAAGAATTCAAACAAAGCTTGGTGTTGTTGAAAATATACGTGGCCATATTGAACAAATGAACACTTTTGAAAAGCAAGTCGCTAAAGCGGCCATGATTTCAGAGGACTGGAAAGAGCATAGTTTAGAAGAGACGATTAGTGCTAAAAATACCAAAACGGTTGTTAAACTTAGTTTGGTAAAATCTGAAAGTGGTACAGATCTTCCAAGCTAGTTTTACTCTTTTAAAGCTTCAATAACTTTGGCAATAAGCTTGGACTCTTGATTAAATTTAACTCCAATCAAAAACTGCCCTTTTGCAGCTCCCTTAACGCCTTCTGAGCGGGTTTTGTGAGTGATAGCTCCCTCCAATTTAACTGGAATTTCAATTCCATTTATTGAAGTAATATTCAAGTCTAAGCCCTTTTTAAATGCCGTGGCCATTGTCTCTGTGGTAAAA
>JABJPQ010000303.1 GCA_018663815.1 Halobacteriovoraceae bacterium
GACGGTCGGAGGTTCGAATCCTCCTGGTTGCGCCATTTTCTTGTAAGTGTCCGATTTTATTCACGTTTGTTTTAGAGTGAGAGTTTGCTCAGCTTTGGTGCTTTTACTTGGATCATTAATACAGTAGCAAACACATGAATTAATCTTTAAGAAAGCAAGCCGCTTAGAATATTTACTTCCCTTCCTCGAATATTAAGTACCGTCGAAATGTGTTTGATTTACTTTTAAGTCGGTGGAAAGAAAGTACTATAAAAGATAGCGGAAACGAAAACAAAGATTCCCACCAAGCTTGGTATCGCAGGAATGATGAGTAATCCCCCTAGAATATAGTTTTTATTTAATTCAACTTCACCTTCTTCTAGTTGAATCACCCTCGTTCTCATAATCCTATCTGTCAGATGTACTCTTGTTATTACTCATAAACTTCTTTTCGATGGGCAATTTTTACGATGACAAGTTTGAACTCTTCTTCATCAACTTTATAAATAATTCTATAGTCATCAACCCTTATGCGACGAAGGCCTTTTAGGGAGTATCTTAAGGGCTTACCAAAGGCTATAGGGTCAATCGCCAATTTCTTTTCAATTGCTTTCTTGATTCTGTTGCGAACAGGCAATGAGAGTTTTGGAATTTGTTTCTTTACAACATCTGGAAGGTACGTGATCTTATACATTCATTAAGACCATGCATCTTCATGAGAGATTAAGTCTTCATCGCTTGCTTCTTTTAAGGCTTTATCTGCAGTTCGTGAAAAGTATATATCCTCTTGAAGCTCAAGCGCTTCTTCTAAAAGGTCATGAGTAAGTGAAGATAAGGATAAACCTTTTCTCTTTGCCAATTTTTCAAGCTCTTTGTGAACTCTATCTGAGACTGGGATTTGAATACGTTTTTTCGACGTTGGCATAGTTTACTCCTTATTGGAAGTGTACCACAAGTTCACCACCTTTTCAAGGTGAATTACTACCTTGCTCTTTTAAACACGGACTATCTGGAATTAAAAAGGAACAGAGGGACACAAAAAGGAAATAAACTTTTGATATCACTTGTAAGTTACCAGTATCACGGGCATTGTTCTCTGCGCCCCCTCCTAGTTGCGCCATTTCTTTGTAAGTTCCCGATATTGTTCATTAAATTTTCGACGTCTTGGTAGGGAAGTGACGTTTATTGCGGTCATTGACACTACTTATGCCCTCTATATTGCCATGTGTAACTAGCGATGCTAGGCTCTTGCAATAAAATAATATTTCACGGAGAATTTGCGTTGTGATCATAACCAAGCCACTTAAAGATGCATTATACAGTTTGGAAGATATTCTCAAACAAGAAATTAACGAATACATTCGTGATGGTGTGATTCAACGCTTTGAGTACACCTTCGAGCTTTCTTGTAAATTATTAAAACGTTATTTTAAAGAAATTGGTCGAGAAGATATTCCTAATGGACCAAGACCTTTAATTAAAGAAGCAGGCAAAGAAGGCTTAATAATTAATGTTGAAGCATGGCTAAAATTTCTTGAATCTCGAAATAAAACAACTCACATCTATAATGCATTGGAAGCACAGAATGTTTATGAACAGGCCCTGAAGTTTCCAAGCTTTGTGCAAGACCTAATTTCAAAGGTAGAAAATGCAACTAAATAACTTGTCTTTATCAGAAGGGGATAAGAAGAAAATTGATGAATTGCTGACAAAATATTCCAATAACTTTGATTTCTACGCCTTTGGTTCGCGAGTTCAGGGCACAGCAAAAAAATATTCTGATCTAGATTTAGCGTACGTGATAAAGGGTGAGAATAACTTATTTCTACTTGAGGACGAAATCGTTGAATCTGATATTTCTATTACGATTGACTTTGTAAACTTAGATGATATTTCAAAGGACTTTAGAGACCTGATCGATGAGCAAATGCTTGAGGTATAAGAAGGATTAACGGTAGTCACTCGAGACAGAGACGGCTTGCTAATAAGTATTCGTTTTGAGTGTTTGGTATTAAAATATAAAATAGGTACGAGTAGATTTTTAACCTATTACTAATAGTGAAAAATTTACTTCTTCTCAAGTAAAGCAGAAATTTTATCTTTCAAAATTTAACTTGGTACTATAATCTTAAAATATGGAAGTATCAAAACCACTCTTAAGAGGACATTCCCATCAAGCAATGTTTTTTATTGCTTTGGGAGCTTGTACTATTTTATTTACTCAATGCCAAAATTGGGAAGAACGCTTCTCTATCATTGCATACTCCCTATCGACTTTAGCATTATTTGGAATAAGTGCTCTCTACCATCGTGTTAACTGGAAAGTAAAAACGAAGGCCGTTATGCGACGATTAGATCATAGCGCTATTTACATCTCGATGGTCGGAACTGGAACACCAATTTGTCTTTTGGCCATGGATTCAGAAGCAGGTTTAAAACTTTGGGTTATGCTCTCAATAATTAGTACTTTGGGAGTTTTGAAATCTATTTGTTTTTCGAATATCCCAAACTTTGTTCGCGCCAGTTTATATGTTATTGCCGGATCTATGTCCATTCTATTTATTCGAGAGCTCATTAGCGGATTAGGGGCAACTTCATTTATTTTATTACTTGGAGGAGGAATTAGTTATATCGCAGGGGCCATTATCTATGGTCTTAAATGGCCAAAGCTCAATCCTAATATTTTTGGTTATCACGAAGTTTTTCATGTTTTTGTTAATATAGGAGCTCTTTGCCACTTTCTTGTCATTTATAATTTGATTTTTTAATATTAAAAATAAAAGAAAGTGAAATCCGTAGTTATAGCAAGGCAACACCGCAGGAATCAAAAAATCCCAGGTATATCTGTGTGGAAGTCATAATGCCTTTAAGAATCCGTTTAATTGTCTTCTTTTGCCTTGGGATAGTGTGTGTGATACAGAAACACACAAACTAATGTCTAAGGAAAAATTGTGCGATATCTCATTCTACTACTGCTTGTTTATTCTTTTCAGGTGAGTGCCAAACCCATAAATGATCAAGTGGATTATCAACAGATCCAAGTTAACTTTGATCTTGATGGCCATAAAATTTCAGGTCAATCACAATTTTCAAGCCTGAGTGATCAAAAAAATTATACGTTTTATTTAAACTCAGGTTTAACAATCAAAGAGGCGATAAATGCAAAATTTAGTGAAATAGTATCGCAGTCAACTGGCAAGGTTAAAGTTTACCAATTATACGGCATTAAAAAATGGCCAGTTGAAATTCAATACGAAGGAATTATTTTTGATGATTATCAAAATGATGGAGAAAGTGATGGGCTCATTGATCAAAGTGGCATCATGCTTTTTACCGGGACATTTTGGGCCCCCTACTTTGAAGATCGAATGTTTAACTTTGATTTAGAAGTAACTGTTCCAAATAATAACTGGCAGGTAGTGAGCCAAGGAAATCTTATTTCTCATACGAGGGATGAGCATACATCATTTTTTCATTGGCAAGAAAATTCTCCTCAAAATGATCTCTACTTAATTGCTTCAGAATATGAAAAATATTCATCGATGGAAAATGGAATTGAAGCAAGTCTTTACTTAAAAGGTGAAGATACTGCATTGGCCGAGCAATACTTGGGACTTACTCATGAGTATATCGATTTATTTACCCAAGAAGTAGGGCCCTATCCTTATGCTAAGTTTGCAACAATTGAAGGTCTTTGGGAAAACATGGGCTTTGGTATGCCATCATTTACGATCTTGGGTCCAACCGTTCTAAGATTTCCATGGATTTTATATTCATCGTTTCCCCATGAAATTTTACATAACTGGTGGGGAAATAGTGTTTATGTTGATTATGAAAACGGCAACTGGTGTGAGGGACTTACTACTTATATGGCCGATCAATACTTAAAAGAGCAGCAGGGCCAAGGGGATAGTTATCGTAGAACGGCACTACAAAATTATAAAGATTATGTGAAAGGTAGTAATGAATTTACTCTGCGGCAATTTAAAGGTCGGCACAATTCGTCGAGTCAGGCGATCGGCTATGGTAAAGTTATGATGTTCTTTCACATGCTTAAAATTCAATTGGGTGCAGATACTTTTAAAGCAGCAATTAAGGATTTTTATCAGAGCAGACTCTTTAAGGTTTCTAGCTATGAAGATATTCAAACATCCTTTGAAAGGGTCGCAAATATTGATTTAGAAAATATTTTTCGCCAATGGATTGATCGCCTTGGAGCGCCAAATTTACAAATCAAAAGTGTTACAAAAAATAAAGATATTCATTTAAGCCTTGTACAAAATAATCTAGGAAAATTACCGTATGAACTCTACATTCCTGTACAGCTCAAAGATAAAGAGGGAAAAATTATTACGACTCATGTGCTGAAAATGTCACAGTTAGAACAACAATGGAATTTAGGTCATGCTGAAAATGTGAAAAGTGTGAACGTTGATCCTAAGTTTGATGTATTCAGAAGGTTGCTTGATGGGGAAACTCCTCCCGCACTTTCTGGAATTTATAGTGAAAGTAAAAAGATTATCTTTATCCTACCAGTAAAGGATCAGGATAAGTATCGTCTTTGGATAAAGACAATTGCTCATAAGTACTCAGCTGAAATTCAAATTGTTGTAGAAAATAAAATCACTTCACTTCCAGTAGATGGTTCTGTTTGGGTGCTAGGTGAAAATATTTGGCTTAAAGAGCTTCAAACTACCTTGGGTGATTACCAGGTTACTGTTGATGGCAATACAGTCAAATTAGCTTCAGGGAAAATTTATCAAAGAGATCAGCATGGTGTTGTTTTATCAGTGGCTCATCCGCAAAAGGAAAAATATTTTATGGGATGGGTTTCATCTCCTTCGACTGGAAATTTTGTTAGGTTAGCTCAAAAAATGCTTCATTATGGAAAGTATGGAGTTCTTGTTTTTGCAGGTGAGAAAAATCTTGTGAAGCAACCTTGGCCGGCGATTTATTCCCCATTAGAATTTAAGTTCTAGCTGTCAGTAGGTACGAAGCTAAGAGCGGCTAAAGTCGAGCACTGAGTTTGAATTGTCCTCAAAAAAATCAAGGTCAATACAAAGCGTGGCGAAAAGAAGAATAGCCTTTTGATCTTGTGTCCAATTTTTTCGAGATAAATCGATGGCAAATCTATCAGCATCCGTAAATGCTTCTTTTAGGAGTCCGCCCCATTTTTTGCTAATTACACCAACTTTATTACCCATTCTTCCTAAGATTTGAAAGGTCCATAATCTCCATCTGTAGGATTCAACTTGAGCAAAAACATTATTTTGGGCGTCGATTAGATCGTATTTTCTTTTGAGTAGTCCAAAACGTGTCTTGATTTCTCCAATATACCTGTTGTTATTGTCCGATATCTCTAAGTCTGAAAAGAAGAAATAAAAGGGTCTTTTTCCTATATAGATATGTTTTTTTTGATTATCCCATACATCAATTGTCATTGGTCTATGGGAGCGAAGTATATTTCTTATGATACGGTGAAATATCCCTAGCGTTCTCTCTGCTGCAAAGCCTAGAAAATCACCCTGTTCACTTTTTATTTCGTATTTATTAGCCGTTTCCCAGTCAATAATAATCTCAAGCATTTCTTTTATTTGTTGAACTATAATTACAGGATATGTTTTAAACACTATCTATTCCTTTTAATTCGGTATAGTTAAAATTTGGTGAGAAAATTATTCTCCCAAACGATATTCATTAATACGGGATCGAAGCCCTTTTTGAGCAAGTATCGGGCATATTTTTTTGTTGTTCGAAATTTTCGCTTCATTCCGTATTCAAATACCTTTGCAAACGTAGCCTGACTTTGTTCTCCATCATCTGAGAGATCAATAATATCCCAAAAAAAACCTGTTACACGCCACTCATTTTTCTCACCTGCACATACATCTATAGGAATATGTTCAAATCTTAGCGGGGCTCTTCTAGGAACAAGAAATTCGAATTGGGCATCTTGATCGCGTAAAGAAACATGCAGCCATGCTGAAAAATAACTGGCCCATCCTTCTGAGATCGCTAGAGTTGCTGAGTAACACTCATCGATCTTATGGCTTCCACCTGCTGTCTTTCCTATTTTTGCCTGAGCATAGATCGCGTGTCCTAGTTCGTGACCAACTACATCCCAGTGATGTCCGTTGGTGACGTAAACGGTATTGCCTGAGTGATAATCTCCTCCGGCC
>JABJPQ010000310.1 GCA_018663815.1 Halobacteriovoraceae bacterium
GAGCAATTGGAATTTTACGTTACATTCAAAAATAAATTTGTTTTGATCATTTTGATTATTCATCTTTTTCTCCTTTCACCTAAGCCAAAGGCAAATGAAGGAGAAAAAGATGAATAATACTGATCTCGTTTTATTTTTTGGATCAGAATTACTCATAGGTAAAGAGTGTTGTCTTAAAAAATGTAAGGAAAAGGCTTAACAACGCCAAGCATCATGGGCTACATTAGGCCTGATACCAAGAAGATAGTAAAGCTTGGTTATTACTAAGGTTATATACTTTCAGGCTTTTCTTTTTCGTCACGATTTTCATCTATTTCTATACTATCATTTTTAGAAGATTTTTTTTCAGATTCTTTTTGCTTGTTAAGAGCTTGGAAGGCTTCAAGTTCTTGCTTCTTTTTTTCGCTTTTATCCTTAAAGAATAACATATTAACGAATTGTCTTAGTTCTTGAGCATCTGTAGGTGAAATTCCATTAATTAAAGCAAAGTAATGGAAACCATCTCTTGATCTTTCAAGTGAGTCGATTGGCTTGGTTATAGTAAAATAAAATTGAACAGGGGTTTTAGTAAAAAGAACACCACGTAGTGGAAGTTCTATAGGAGTTATAAACGTTATTTCATGTTCAGACAAACTCGTTATTTTAATTGGAATGTCATGTTTTAAACGACTTTCTTTATGTAGGGCATAGATCGCAATTGGATTTTCATTGCTGTCGATAAAAGAGTCATTTTTGTAAGGATCTTCTTCTTTTCTTTTGGACTTAAATATAGCAAGCATGTTTAATAGTAATTCAAACGACATTTTGGAAGTGCTTGTTAATAGTAGAGGATAGTTAAATTTCTTTTTAAGTTCATCTGTTAATTCTGAACAATTAAAAATTTCAATAACTGGATCATATCCTTCAATGCGCTTGATGATCTGTATTAAACTTTCGATCTCAATCATTGTAATTATACTCTTATCTTCTTCGTTAATAACCTCAGCCTGCTCTTTGGTATTGTTTTCTTGTGGCACAGAGCTTAGTTCTACCGATATTATATGTGGCCTGAAATTTTGTATCAATTTCATTTCATTAGAAAATTTTGTCAAGTACCGAATTAAGTATGGATATTTTGACATTGGTTCTTTTAACTGAGTTAACACATCTAAATCGCTTTGAATCATAAGCATTTTTAACCTAGAAAAAGACAGGGCCCGACCGAAAGATGAGGCATAATTTTTAAGTAGTTTTGAATCAACCTCTTCGATTTTTTCTTCATTTTTGAAGTCAATATCTAATCGGTATCGATATATAAATTTGGTACTTAAAAGTTCTTGATTTTTTTTACTGATTATAACGTATTTCTTATCAATAGGAAGAACATAATCAGATTTTAAAAGTAGAACTTCATTCTCTTTTATGGAGATACTGGACTCCATAATTAGTGCTTTATCCAAAATATGGGTTAAGCTTGAGAAGTACATCGCATCAATTTCGAGCTTCATATTTTTGAACGTTGCATATTCCGCTCTCATCTCTGTAGCTCCACTGTTGAGGTAAATTGCATCAAAAATAACTTTTTGGGGATCGTTTCCTTTATAGTGAATAATTGGGACTTGAGTTAAACTGGCCAGCTTCAGTTGTTCATTGTTCTTCACCAACTTTAGTTTAAATTCAGGATCAGAAGCTGACTCTGGCTGGTTGAGTACTCCCACACAAGTAACTTTATTCGGATCAAGAGAAAGTCGGAGACGTCTTGCTAGTAACCTGATAGAGTCAAATTTAAAGGAAAAATCTATTAATAGTATATTTGGCTTTTCTGCAATTATCTCGGGAACCAATTTGGCCACTAAGTCTTCCTCATCTTCATCTAAAAAAAGTGTTGTTAAGAGAATTAGAGTTGGATCATAATATTTACTTAGGGTTTCGAATACTCCTTTAGTAAATAATTTGTCTTTACCAATGTAAACAATCTTTAGTGATTCCATGTATGTATTTTCCTTATAAAAAGCATTTTTTGATACCTTCAAGTGGCTTTCTAAAGTTTCCTTTAGAGTATTTTTTATCCAGTCTTTCGATTATACTTTTACAGGTACTTTTCTTGCAGCCGGCTTCATAAAACTGATGAACAAAATCTTCAGCTAATATAAAAATGCAAGAAAGAGGTGAAATATTAGTAGCGAAAAGGCCTCTGGGGAAACCACTTCCATCTGGTCGTTCATGATGATCTCTGACTATAGATTCAATATCAGGCGGCAAATTATTCGATTTAGCAATTAGATTGAATGCATCTAAACTATGGTTTTTAATAGTCTTAATATCACGCCAACTCAGGTCGTCAAATTTGTCATCATTTAATTCGTCTATTAATGCCAATTCTTCATTTTCTAATGTTATATCGTGGAGGATTGATGCAATACTAAGTTTTTTTAGTGTAGAATCTGAACTCCAGTTCATTTCTAAGGCAATTGCACAAGAGACATAGATTAACAATTGGCTATGTTTATAAAGATAATTACCTTCTTTTTTTAATTTGTCGACAAACTTTAATAAATGATCATTCTCATTTAATATGCACATACAAGAATTGACAGTGTCATCTATTGTTTCCACTACAATGGAACTAAGGCCTAACTCATTTGTAATTTCGTGAATAAATGAGATCGAGGTATACTCCGTTTTCAATAAATTTGTTTTATTCTGAGTTGCAAGCATTGACCCGAGCAACTTAGAGTAATGCCTACAAAACTCGAAATAGTCTTCTTGTAAAACATAGAGAGTGGTAATACCTTTTTTTATATATTTCTGTATCTGCTCATTATCATATAAATCGTTTTTTCCTATAATTTTAACGAACTTATTGTCACCGAGTTTTATGTAAACATCGCAAACAACTGAATTGACTGCCTTGAATCTAATAGATCTAATGGGGTAGTAATTTGTTGACGATCTATTACTTGAGATTCCAATAATTTCTTTAGTCTTGCTTACTATTGACCTTGGTGAAGCGTCGCGATTGTAGTAAACATTTGGTGGTAGATTTAGAATACAGTCTTCTTTAAGATTTGTATTTTTTGAGTATAATAAAATTGGAGATTCGTCCCAATTGTTAATTATATATTCTTCAAACCTTAAGATTTGATCTTTATCTTTGTCAACATTAATGATGCATATTTCAATATCAGTGTTTTCCTCCTTACTGCGTATCCATTCATCTAAATTTTCGACATAAATAAACTCTGTAGCCAGTTCTGATTTAATTTCATATACAATTTCTGTTTTAATATCCAATGTATTCCCTAAAAATAGTATTTTCATTTAACGTATTTCTCATTTTTTGAGTTAATCTTCATTCCGTACTTTCTTAGAATTGTTTTCAAGACCTTAATACTGATTGGTTTTGAAATAAAATCATCCATACCTGCATCTAGGCACCTATCAATATCTTCCTGAAAAACATTCGCTGTTAATGCTACAATTATTGGACGTCCTTCCGCATACTCTTTATTTATAATCTGTGTTGCTTCAATTCCTCCCATACGGGGCATTTGCATGTCCATAAAAAGAAGATCATATTTTTTGTACACTAACGCTTCGATAGCTTCTTTACCATCAAAGGCAAACTCTGATTGATATCCTAGTTTTAGGAGAATTGCTGATAACAATTTTCTGTTGATAGCGCTATCCTCGACAATTAATATTTTAAGAGGATAATTTTTACCTAATTGAAAGGTAAAGTCACCGCTTACTTCTTTATCATTACTAAGCTTTGCTTTGTTGCCCACTTTTTTTGTGATTGTGAAAGTGAAGGTGCTTCCTTTTCCTAAGTCGCTATGGACAGATATCTTGCCTCCCATTAGGGAGGTTAATTTCTTGCAAATGGAAAGTCCAAGGCCTGTTCCTCCATACTTTTTTGTTATTGTACTATCAGCTTGAGTAAACTCATTAAATAGTTTGCTTTGTATATTTTTTGCTATGCCTATCCCTGTGTCTTTAACCTTAATTTCTAGAAGATCATCATTGCTAACATTAACTTCAATTATGACTTCGCCTTGATTAGTAAACTTCAAAGCATTGCCAATTAGGTTAACTATAATCTGCCTAAGCCTTACCGGGTCAGATACGATTATCTCAGGAACTTTACTGTCAATATTCACTTCAATTGATAAGTTTTTTTCTTTTGCCATGTGTTCAAAAATTGAGAGTATATTTTTAAAAAAAGAAGTTACTTCAATTGCAGATTCTGCAATATCTAATTTCCCAGCTTCAATTTTTGAAAAGTCTAAGATGTCGTTTATTATGCTTAGAAGGCTTTCTCCGCAGTCGCTAATCGAATCTATATAATCTTTTTGTTGATCATCAAGTTTTGTGTCTTGTACCAGTTTTGTCATCCCGATGATGCCATTCATAGGGGTTCTTATTTCGTGACTCATATTAGCAAGAAATTCAGATTTTATTTTTAGTGCTTTCTTAGCTTCAGCATTTGCAAAAAAAAGCTTTTGTTCGGTCTCTTTTTGTTTTGTAACATCAAAGATTGCTCCATCGAGGCTTTGAAGGTCACCTTTTCGATCAAAGTTTCCCCGACCTTTTTCAAGAACGTGTTTAACATTATTCTCCTTGTCTATAATTCGGTAGCGCAATGAATACGTTTTTTTATTTTTTATTGACTCAAGTATAATTCTTTCAACTCTTGTTTTATCATCGGGATGAATTATACTTGCAAAGGTTCTTACTTTGTCGTTGATGAAGTCTTTGGGGAGATACCCTGATAAATGTTCAATTTCATCTGAGATAAACTCCATCGTCCAATCTTTGTTGTAACTGCATCTGTATAGTACACCGGGAATATTATTATAAAGTGATGTTTGGAACTCATCGCTTTTAAGCAGGTTCGTACGAGTACGATATAAAGCAATTGCTAAAATACAGATGATCAAAATTAATAGAATAATAATATATGCCAAAATCATTTAGTACCAAATTATATAGTTTTTTATCTTAAACAAATCGGTATTCTTAGAAAATTGTTGAATGAATTTTAGTGAAGTTATCAACCAGTTCCCATGTCTGAAATATCAATATGGACTCTTGGTTACGGCGGCAAAGTACTGAATCAATACAGTTGGGAATATTAATCGAATTAAGACAAATGCCTTTGAATTATTATCCGTAATTATCATGACAACCTTTGAGGTCAGTTTATAAACTATATGAATGGGTAACCAATGTAGAGGCTATTAATTATAAATTAATTAACCAAGAAATATTAAAGATAATTCTTTAATATTCGATAATGGTAAGTGTGTTTAGTATTCCTATCCGAATAAGGTGTTGTTTTGAATAGAAAATTTAGGAGATTGTATGGGCTTGCTAATTGTTGAAGATGACTCTGATGTTTGTGAAAGCATTTGTGTTACTTTAAAGAATACTGACGGTTTTGATTATGAAATATTTGTCGCTACAGATATGTTTCAGGCCATGAGTTTATATTCGGACAATACTACTATAAAAGTTGTTTTAACGGATATAAAAATCGAAGGCAAGAGGCTTAATGGGCTCGATCTAGTTAAAGTGTTTAGGAAAAATAATATTACTATCCCTATTATTATTTTTACTGGCTATGATACACTTGACTTTCGCAAAGAGGCTTATATTTTAAACGTTATTCACTTTCTCAAAAAGCCTGACGACCTTGATAAGATATCTCATATTGTTAAGTCTCTTATTCATGAAAATATTTAATTTAGGTTTCCATCGAAGCACAAATATTACTTAAAGTGACCGGCGCTGAAATCATTGAAAATCAGAAAATGCATCTTTAAAAGCATTAATAATAGCTTTGTAATTTCCCGTCGAATACCTATCAACTACTTTATCAATTAGGGGACGTATTTTTCGGGGATTAAATGCTATAGCATATAGCCCCACGCTAAATTCGTGGCTCATATTAAAAATACATTCCATTTGGCTAATATGTAGAGAAGAAATATTTCGAGGGTAAGATTCTTCACCTTTTCCTTCGTGATGGTGAGCAATTATTTTTAAAACGTCCTCTGATATTTTTGTTTTATTTGAAAGTTGTTCAGCAAGTCGTGGTCCATGATTAAGAATTTCTTCTCTCAATGTTTTTGGGCAATTTTCAATCTCTTTCAAGGTATTTGTTTCATACTTTGCAGTGTCACCACTGGAAAACCCTAAATCATGGAGCATTGATGCTACTGCAAAAGCTTGAAGTGTCTTCATTGTTTTCCAGCCTTTTTTTTCGGCTACCATTGTACAAAATACTGACGTAAGGTAACTATGTCCATACAAGAACATACTTTCGTTACCTTTAAACTTTAAAAGGAGATCATTAATCTCATTATCTTTACTTAGTTCTTTTAAACTTTCATCTATTACTTGATGGACTTCTTTTATTAAGCTCTGGCTAATTCCAAAATCAATAAGAAATGAGTGTATTACTTGATTAGCTTTCTGAACAAAATCCTCGTTTTCAGTATGCATATTTTTTGATATAAGTGACCCTCGAAAAAGGTCATTACATTTGGAGTAAAAGTCATCTTTTAAAACGTAAAGGTAGGCAACATCTTTTTCTTGATATCCTTTCAATTTGCTGACATTTATTTCATCATCTTCTATAAATAACTTAAGAAATCTTTTTTCAGTGATTTTAATATAAAAGTGACAAGGATTTCGAGAGAGAGTAAGTATCAAGTTAATATTTATTGGAATAAACTCTTGATTTGGGTCCTCTTTTCCATATAGCTCATCAAAAAGAAAACTTAATAGTTCAATTCGTTTAGGTTCCTCTTTAAAGACAAGGCATCTTTTTAACCTATTGACCATAAACCATTGATTAGGCCAGTCTAAAAGTTCACCACACTGCAGTTTTTACTTACACCTTCTCGTTCTATTTTGACAAATTCTTTAGGTGTTAAATAATTAAGTGAGCTATGAATTCTTTCTTCATTATATTCTTTTCTCCATTTTTCAATAAGTATTTTTGCTTCTGCCAAGCTTGAAAACCAATGTTGATTTAAACATTCATCCCGAAACGTGCCATTAAAACTTTCAATAAATGCATTGTCTGTTGGTGTCCCAGGCCTAGTAAAATCCAATTCGATACCTTGGTTATAGCTCCATTCCATCATGGCCTTAGAAGTAAATTCTGGCCCGTTATCAACTTGTATTCGTTTTGGTTTTCCATGCTTGATTATTAATTTATCTAATTCTTTTGTGACAACCTCTCCTGAAATCGAATGATCAACATAAATGCCAGGACAAAATCTTGAGTAGTGATCAATTACAGTTAATGAACGAAGCTTTCTTGCATTTGTGAGTGAATCTGAAACGAAGTCCATTGACCAAACGTCTCTCGACTTAGCAGCGTTAGCTTTTACAATTCGTGGGTAATATTGTTTTTTCTTTTTTCTCTTTAAACGGAGGGAAAAACCTTGTTCTTTATAAATTCGTTGTGTTCTTTTCCTATTAACAACAAGTCCTTCCTTATTTAAAAGAAAATGAACTCGAGGATATCCATACCTGCGATACCGCTCTACGAGTGCCGTCATCCTCTTGATAATTTCGACATCATTTTTATGCAACGTTAATTCATATCGAATTGTTGAGCGATTGATTTCTAAAACTTTACATGAACGTCTTTCACTGACCCCAAACTTATTAGTTAGCATGATAGATGCTTTTCTTTTTTGTTTGGGGTCTAGAAGTTTCCCTTAGCAACCTCCTTGAGCATTTGGTTATCCAAGCTCAGGTCGGCCACGAGACGTTTTAAACGACGATTTTCATCCTCCATCGCTTTAAGCTTTTTTGCATCAGCAACTTCCATTCCATGATACTTTCTCTTCCATTTATACAAAGTTTGTTCACACATTCCATTTTTTCGGCAAACTTCCTTGGCCGGTATGCCAGTTTCAAATTCTTTTAAAACCTTGATAATTTGTTCTTCTGTGAATCTTTTTCTCTTCATTTTTGGTCTCCTGTTTATTGTTTTAACACAGTGAGACTCACTTTTGAAATGGGCTAAGTTATGGGTTTATGGTCACTATCACTAAAACGCTCATAGTCATTTTCTGCATTTGTTATTACAACGCATAAGTCGCCTGAAGTGAGGATGTTGATAAGCTCATCAATATTTATTTTTGAATCAACAAGATTGCAATTTATGAAAATAAGTTTATACATTCCCAATTTGGGAAGGTGTTGCTTATTCAAAAACTCGCTGTGCGTGATAGATATATCTTTTTGTTTTGAGTTTAACATTCCTTCAATGAATGCTAAAAATTTGAAATCTTGTTCTATTAAAAATACCTTATCAGGGGCCATCAGTAAAGGCTTAATAAATGAGAACCAAGAGCTAAGTGAAGATGAGATTTTTTCTTTGATATTTAAGTCAGGCTTTTCTACTAGAGAAAGCGTATCAACTGTTTCAGGTCGAGGTGTTGGAATGGATGTTGTTCAAACGGCAGTTAAGGAATTGAAAGGAAGTATTAAAATTAAGTCTAAGATCGGACAAGGAACATCCTTTATAATTTCACTTCCACTTTCCTTATCAATAATTCAAGGTATGAAAATATTAGTTGATGAAAGTATTTATATTATACCTCTATCTCAATTGATAGAGACTGTTAACTTTGAAAAACAGAGTGTCGAAACATCTACACAACATGGTCGAATGATTAATTTGAGAGGCGAAGTTATACCAGTAATGTCATTATCAACACTACTCCAAAGAGGTCCAAATAAAATGAAAAAATCAAATATGGCCATGAAAGGAATTATTACTATATTTCAAGGAGTAAAAGTTTCTTTCGAAGTGGATGAAATTATTGGCCAGCAAGAAGTCGTGATAAAGAAACTAGGGAAAGAAATGGAAGGTATACCAGGAGTGTTCGGTGGTGCAATATTAGGGGATGGACAGCCTGGGTTACTCTTAAATTTACATGATTTCTTAGATCATGGAGGTATTGATGTCGCAATCTAGTGAGCAAGTGAATGTTTTTTCTATCAGTGAAGATGAAGAAGTAGATGAAAATAAAATGAAGTATCTTGTTTTTTGGCTTCAAGGCGAGCGCTATGGGGCTCCATTGTTAACAGTTAAAGAAGTTTTACGAACTAGTGAAATAAAGAAAGTACCCTATATGGTTGATCACTTTAAAGGTGTTATAAACTTAAGAGGTCAAATCGTTAGCGTCATCGACTTAAGAGCAAGATTTGGCTTGAGTTCAGAAATTATATCTGGCACCTATATCTTAGTTTTTGAGACAAACAATGGTCTTTTAGGTGCAATTGTAGACGAGATTGACTCTGTTATCAAAATAGAAGATGAGGATGTCGATACAAACCCACTAATTGAGACAAAAGTTCCAATAGATTTTTTTATTGGTGTTGGAAAGCTATCTAATGGGCTGGTAAATATGGTGGATATTTCCAAATGTATATCGGAAGATGATTTAAGGTTAATAAAAAAGGCAAATGGTTAATATATAAATAAGGAAAAATTATGAAACGTTTAAACTTAAAAACAAAATTAGTCATAGCATTCTTGCTAGTTGGACTTATTCCGTTGGCAGGAATTGGTTATTATGCATATAATAAAACGAGTGAGGCTTTAGAAGTTGCCGCGTATGACAAGCTCGCAGCAGTCAGAGCGATAAAGGCATCATCAATAAAAAGATATTTTGAGTCTATCCGAGACCAAGTCATAACCTTTAGTGAAGACGAAATGGTCGTTAATGCCATGACCCAGTTTAAAAAAAGTTTTAAAAATTTTAGAGGTGAAAATAAAGTCACCAATACTGATTTAGTAAAGATGAAAGAAAACGTAGAGTCATATTACAGAAATGAATTTTCAAGTGAGTATGCAAATCAAAATCCTGGAAAAAAACCAGTTGTATTGAACTTACTAAACCGGCTTGATAAAGATTCACTGGCCCTTCAATACCATTATATTTCTAATAATAAATATCCATTGGGTTCAAAGAATGAACTTAATAAAAACAAGGATAATTCGAAATATAGCGAACAGCATGGCAGGGTTCATCCAATCATTGCAAACTACCTTAAAAAGTTTGGTTATTATGATATTTTCTTAGTTGATTCAGAGTCTGGTGATATAATCTATTCAGTTTTTAAAGAGTTGGATTTTTCAACATCCCTTATAGATGGACCCTATGCGAATACAAACTTCGGAGAAGCATTTAGAAGTGCAAATAGATTAAATGATCCAAATGAATTTGTAATAGTTGATTATAAAAAATATGGGCCATCATATGAATCTCCAGCAAGCTTCATCGCGTCTCCAATTTTCAAGAACGGGAAAAGAATTGGAGTTGCAATATTCCAAATGCCAATTGATAAAATTAACGGCATCATGGGGGAAAGGGATGGCATGGGAATGACGGGCGAAACATACCTTATTGGTAATGACTCCCTTATGAGATCTGATTCATTTAAAGACACCAAAAATCATTCAGTAGTAGCTTCCTTTAAAAATAAAGATTCAGGAAAAATAAGTACAATTGCGTCTAAAAGAGCATTAAACGGAGAAGTTGGTAGGGCCCAAATTAAAAGTTACTCGGGCGAATCCGTTTTATCCTCCTACTCACCTATAGATATTCTAGGGTTAAGGTGGGCAATAGTTAGTGAGACTTCTGAAACCGAAGCATTAAATACTGTCATTACTCTAAAAATGTGGATGATCATTGTTACAATTGCAGTTAGCTTTCTTATATTACTTGTTGGAGTTTTTATGGGGAGAAGGATTGCCATTCCAATTTTAAAAATTGCTGAAGGCTTATTCAACAGATCTGTATTGGTTGATTCGTAACTCAGGCACAGGTCATCTAACTATTAGAATTTAAAAAGAGCGTCTGCCAAAACAGTTTATTTTGGTATTTTACTCTGAATATTATTTTTAATTAAGAGGTGGATTAAGCCTGGGCCCATTCGAGTGGAGTTTGAAGCTCTTCTTCGTTTGAAAATCGGTAGGCTTGATCATTTAGATACGCTCTTGAGTTGATTTTGAGCATTTTACAGGTCTCAATGATCGTATAATAAAACATCGCCACATCAGCACCATTTATCGTTCGATAACCATTATAATTATCTCGTCCTTTGACTGGATTTCTGAGAGCTCGTTCCGCTAAATTATTGGTCAGAGGTATCTTGGCATCTTTTACAAAATGAGTCAGTCCCTCCCATAAATTTAGAGTATAGGCGACTGCTTTTCCGAGTCCTGATCTGGGAAGTATGTTTCGTTCTAATTTATAGAGTAAATCTTGGAGCTCACCTAATATCTTTGTTGATTTAGTTTTTCTAAGATTTCCTAGTCGCTTAAAGCTTCCTTTACAACTTCGATCTATCCTGAAAAGCTCATCAATTAGTTCGATGACATGTTCTGCCTGCGCGTAATTTTGAAGACAATCAAAAAACTTACGTCTTGCGTGGGACCAGCAGTGGGCGACTTTGATTTTTCTTCCTTTTTTGAAGCGGTTATAGCCAGAAAAGCCGTCATTAATGATAACTCCTTCAAAATCTCCAAGCATTTCGCTGGCAACCTCTCCAGATCTAGTAGTTTCATATTGAAAGTAGGCACCGTATTTATTTCCCATGGACCATATAAAGCCATTGGTATTAGTGGAGAGGATTTTTCCTCTAGTTTCATCAATATGCACATAACCATATTTTAGAATTTCATTTTTTATTTTCTCCGCAATCGGTTCTAGGTTTTGAAACAGTGTTTCCGTTTGAGAATAAAGCGTTTTTGTATCAATCTTTAGACCTTGTTCTTCAAAAAGTCTGCTTTGTCGCTCTAGTGGAAGATGATAGCTGAATTTATCTACTGCAACTGATACAGCAAAAGGAATTGAATACTTTGAACCTTTTTTTAGTCTTGCGCCACCTTTTGCAGTGACTATCTTTTCACATGACTTGCATCGATATTTTTGTCTTAGATGTTTTTTTAGCAATATTGTTTTTTCAATAATATCGAGCTCATCATAGTTTTCTGTTTGTCCTTTTATTTCTTCAAGGGACCCCTTGCAGCAGGGGCATTTATCTTGCTCATGAACGATTTCAATTTGGGGTACTTGCTCTTTCTTTTCAGGGGCGACTTCAACAGGAGGAATGTTATGGGGAAGAAGCTCTTTTTGATCTTTACGATTTGGTCGAAACTTTTCTAGCGATTCCTTTCCATTTGCAAAAAATCTTCGGTTTAACATCTCAATTTTATCATTAAGCTCTATCAGCTGAGCTTGATTATTATCAGAATTTAAAAGAGAAGCATTCTGCTTTTGCAAAAGAGTGATCGATCCATGAAGAACATCAATGTATTGATTTAGATATTCAGGATTCGTTTTTAAATCTGCTCTTATTTTTTCCATATTCAAACCGTTTAGGAGACATTGGCAGCTTAACCTTACCGCCTTCAAAAATCAAGGCCAGTTCTGACATTGTTATTTTTTGATTTTCTTCAAAAAAAGTAAAATGCATAAAGCTTCCGACTTCCATTCTTTTGTGAATAATAACGAGACCTGTCCCATCGAAACATAGTGCCTTGCAAAGGCGCCGACTTTTATTCACAAATAAGAAGATGGCGCCGCTTAGAAGCTCAAGCTTCATTTGTCCTTCTACAATACTTGCGAGTCCATCATGTCCCTTTCTCATATCCACAGGTTCACGGTGAACATATACCTCGAGATTACGATGGTTAAAAATCATTGAATAAGAGAAAGAACTTTGGAGAGGTCTTGAATTTTAAGACCCGTAATAATTGTAATATTGGATGATTCTGGAAGATCGGCGACGATTGCTGCTTTTGAGAAAACTTGTTTCTTTACTTTACCATCTCTCCATTTTGTCAGGGTTGTTTCGTGGACACCCGTAATTTCCGAAACCTCCTTAATGGAAAAGCCTCCATTAAGAGCAATTTTGGCCTTCTCTTTAAGCTCTTTTGAATATCTTCTTGAAGACACATTTTTTCTATGCTCTGAAAATTGGGTTCCTAATTCTATAAACTCATCTCTTGTCATAAGATCTCCTTGATAACAAAAGAATAATTGGAATTACATTAAGAGGATAGAGGGTGACTCACGCCGAACATACGCTTAAAGGCGACTAACAACCGTTGGAGCTGTGGTTTATCGAAAGGCTCCCAGTTTTGCCAACGTCTTCGTCCTCGAATTGTGTATCCATTATTGATCGCGAGAAACTCTGGAGTATCAAAGTAGTAATCGTCCATTAGGTCTCGACCTTGCAATAAATACCTTGATCCTGATCTTGGATCAATAGGAAAACGATTCTTTTCAATACTTAGCCACAAGTAAGGAGAAGCTTCCCTAACGTGATGACTGTCTTCGTCCCACCTCATCTCATCTATTCCAAAGCCTGTACTAAACGCTTCACACTTTGTGCATGTATTAAGGTTTATAAAGTTAAGATAAGCCCTATCTATTTTTGCAGTATCTCCACGCAATGTTTTATACATTCTTTGGGGAGAAAAAGATACAGCATCACATTTTAAACGCTTTGTGCTTTCTATTTCGATTCCACTACGAACATCATCTGGTCTACTTGGTAAAATATGTGCCTGTTTGTGAAAAAATAGATTGAAGAGTTGGTGGGTTAATTTATCAGTGACTGTTAAGTCGGAACCTTCGCTGGACCATGAAACGTTGATAGTCGTTATAGAAAAAATACTTAGAACTAAAAAGCTTCTTAAAACAAAAACTAATACTTTGATTATTTTCATTGTACCAAAAACCCTCTATTTCAAAATTGTAATCTTGTTTCGACATTTATATCATTTTGTATATTTAGAATTATCAAATGACAGCTTTTAAACTTACCATTACCCATAATTTACATAGCTACTTATAATCAAGGATGGCAAAAGTACTGAAATTACGTAGATTCTATACCCGATATCTTTAGGCCGTTTTCCTCAAGTATCACTTTCGAGAGCCGTTAAGCTATATATGAATATACTCTTAATGCTAACCTTGCTTACTATTTCAAATCAAAGTATCGCTGAAGACTTGTTCTTAAACATGACAGGGAAAGTGATTACAATAAAGATAAGACAGCTCAAAAAGGTTAAAGTGAATCAATCCTGTTATGAAAGTAAAGATAATTGTATGGCGCTAAAAGCACTAAATATACCAAAGAAGAAAAGTATCGCTCGAAAACTAGCTGGACATCCGGCGAGTTTAAATTGTCAGCGTGTTCAAGGCAATTCAATTATTTTACAAGACAAAATGAAGAACGAATTTGACTATTGTGCATTTTCTGACAAAAGCATGGTTAATTCTTGGGATCTTTTAAATAGTTCTGGGAGTAATAAATGAAATATTTACTGCTGATAATATTTGTATTAACCTTTTCGCTCACTTGCATGGCCGGTAAGTATCTGGCATTTGAGAAAGTAAATAAGTTTTTATACCCCACCCAAGAGAGTCAGAAAGTAATTGATCTTGGAAGGGATCGATCGCAAGGTGCTTCTGGAGATTGTTCCGCATTTTCTCTTAGCAAAAGATTAGAATATTTGTGCAAAATGAATAATGATTGTGAGTTAAATGGTGATGAAATCTCTCCCTTATATATTCAAGCCGTAAATGATGGTGGAATCACGCTTGCCCCTGAACAAGCGGAAATATTTAAAATACTTAGAAAGTTAAAACACAACGAGAACAAAAAACTCTCACTTGTTAAGGAAAGCTGTGCTCCCTTTGCTCAAAGTCTTTACCAAAAGTGGATAAACAAAGAGGCCGGCGAATCTCACCATGATACAGTTGAAGGGGTCCGTTACTTAAATACTATTTATCAAAAA
>JABJPQ010000498.1 GCA_018663815.1 Halobacteriovoraceae bacterium
AAGTCTTTTAGGGAATAATTTCTCATCGTTTGTCTCCTTAAATTTTAGTTAAACTGGGGGCGAAACGATGATCTCATTTTTAAAGGGGTAATTCACGCAGGCCAGCCGAAGGGACACAGTCTTTGAGTATTTAAAAAATTTTAGAAGAGACTTGGCCAAGAGTAAAAGAACGAAGCCATTTAGAATTTTTCATGACAAAACTCTCTTAGAGATCGCAAGTAAACGGCCAACACAATTAGCTGAACTTGCAATTGTTTATGGTGTCGGACCTAAGAAACTTAAAAAATTTGGTCAGATGTTTTTAGACGCTCTTAGAGATATGTAGTGTATTTCAAAATTCAAAATACTACCTAGAAACCATAGACTTTTACAAAACGATATGTCCTAATATCTCTCTGCTTAGTGGCTCTGTTAGTCATATCGATAACCAAGTTTTTGCCAATTTTTTTTGCAGTCGATATTTTCTCTACTACATTTTCAGGGTGATTAACTCCCCACAGGTAAGCGAGAAGCTTTGGCATTTGAGCTATAAATGATCTTCGATCGAGTGTAGTCCAAGATCCATCTTCTAAAAATTCTCCAGAAACCTCATCATAAATCCAGACTTGATTAGATACTAAAGACCTCCGACTTCCCACTGTAAATTGACCATCGAAAAAATCAGCACATTTAAAGCCAAATCCATTTTTCCTAGGTCCAACTGCTACAACTGCAGTTGATCCAATTGTTACACAATGACCTGATCTATTACAAGCAAGCTCTTCAAACACTGCCTTTTCAAGTGATGGTGCCCATGGAGCTCTTATTCGTGGAAGTCTTTGAGTTTGAGTAAGACACTCAATAGTTGTTTTTATATCTACATCTGCGGAGTGCACTCCTCCTAATTGAAGCAAAGCTTCTAGGACTAAAGAAAACTTTTCTTTTTGTCCCTTAACATCATCAGTTTCATAATATTCTGGTTGTGCTCCAATTTCCCAGTTTGAAACGGTAAGTACTGTATGCTGAGTATTATCTTGAATTGTAATTTTAGTTTCTTTTGAAATTGTTTTTTCTGGCCTGACTTCAAGCATTAGTGAGTTTATTGCTGAATCGTCTAGGTTGTAACCTAGAGGTTGGCATTCAGGGTTTCGTTGTAGGCGATCAAGTCCTGATAGAAAATAACTTCGAATTTCATGGTTTTCACTAGCAAATACTCTATTTGAACTTGCTATACTATTTAATGAGTTAGTAAGTGAAGTTATAATAGTTAGTAATGCTAATAATTTTTTCATATAATCTTCCTATTAGTCTAAGCCTTATCGCCCAAACAGTTTATTAAAACTTAGTATCGTGAAAGAGTAACCTTTCCACTTTCAGCTGAAAAAAGACAACCTGAAGGTAGCTTAACTTTAATTTTTTTGTTTGAAATCACAAGTTCTTGATCACAGGCTTGCGTTCTCCAGTATTTAATATTTACAACAAGCTCTCTATCATCACAGCTAACAACTTCAGTTTTATACTTATTAGACCCAAAGAGATAACTTAAGTCCGAGAAAGTAGAACAAGAAGCAACGCCTCCATCAACAAAGAGAAGAACTCTTTTTTTATCTTTCTCCCATTGAAAATTTGAAGAATTAGAATGTCTGGTTAATTTAATATCCTGAGCACTCTTAACTTTATAAGCAAAGCTTTCATAAAAAGGAGTGAAGTCATTAGCAAATGCTGCTTTAAAAACAATAAAGCTAAGAAGTATTAGTATTTTCATGACAATGTTCTCCTGGATGTTTACAAATTATTTTTAAATCTGAGCTTTGTCGCCAAGGCTATCTTTTAATCAAATGGTTTCAATACAACTGTTGTTTGTAATTTTTAAAATTTGAGGAAAGATAACACATAATTGGGTGCGGCGCAACATTTACTCTCTGTCATATAAGATTTTCAATTTACTAGGATGGCTAAACTGTCGACAAATCACAAAAGCTTTTTTGGGCCAATTGAAATCAGTTTAGCAAGTCTCGAAAAAGAAGAAAAAATATGGTTAAGTGATCAAATAATTGAATTTTTTTAAAAGGGTATCAACGATGACTTTGAAATTATTTTTAACAG
>JABJPQ010000153.1 GCA_018663815.1 Halobacteriovoraceae bacterium
GGAGAAGTTTCCACAGACCACTCAACACTTCTTATTGGCTGTAAGGATGCCTCTATTCGTTTATTACAAGTTCAGTTTGAAGGAAAAAAACCAAGTTCAGACATAACGCTTTTAAACGGCATAAAAACAGTATTTAATATTAACCCATAGGATAAACCATGATCACTATCGCCCCAAGCCTTCTTTCTGCAAACTTTATGGAGCTTCAAAAAGAAGTTGATCGCTTTGCAGAAATTGATAATTTATGGCTTCACTTGGATGTAATGGATGGCCACTTTGTTCCAAACTTAACCTTTGGTCATGCCGTTTTAAAAAAGCTCGGTGAGCACAGCTCTCACAAACTTGATGCTCATTTTATGGTAACAAACCCAGAAGATTATATTGAAAGTTTTAAAAGCATTGGTTTGCATAATTTTACTTTTCACTGGGAGTCTGTGACTCATCATGATCGATTAATAAGTGAGTTAAAGAAAAACTTTCCAAGTGTCGGTATCGCTCTTAATCCATCTACTCCTGTAAATGTCATACCTAAGTACTTATTAAGCCAAATTGACCTTGTTCTTATTATGACGGTCAATCCTGGGTTTGGAGGACAGTCTTTTATTAACGGATGCTTGTCTAAGGTTGAATACTTACAAGACCAAAAACTAAAAAATAATTATACCTATGAAATACAAGTTGATGGTGGAGTTAATGCATCAACTGTAAAAGAAATTGTTGCTTGTGGTGCAACTAATCTAGTCGCTGGCTCTTATGTTTTTAGCGAACCAAATAAAAATTATCAATCTCGTATCGAATCACTGAGATAATTTACCGGGAATAAGTATGACTTTTTCAAAAGCAAAATTTTTTAAACTAGATGGCCAAAATCTTACCATTGATATTCTTTATGAAATTTCCAACGCAAAAGCGGGTGAGATAAAAGTAGAGCTAACAAAGGCTTCACAGCAAAAGGTCTTAAAAGCGAGAGCTTTTGTTGATGATATTGTTGAAAAAGCAGAACCTGTGTATGGTATTAATACGGGCTTTGGAGCTCTCTCTAGTAAATATATAGAAAAAGAAGATTTATCTAAGCTACAATACAATCTTATTCGTTCTCATTGCACTGGTGTTGGTGCGCCTTTTCCACGACTTACAACTCGAGCAATTATGCTTTTGAGAGCAAATTGTCTAGCCTCAGGTTACTCGGGAGTAAGCCCTGAATGCATTGATCTATTGTTTGATTTTATCAATTACGATATTGCACCAATTGTTCCAGAAAAAGGCTCCGTTGGTGCCTCTGGTGATTTAGCACCGCTTTCCCATGTGGCCCTTGCCTTGATTGGAGAAGGTGATGTTGTTTATAAGGGTGAGATTGTTAAGTCAGACTTTGCCATTAAGCAGATTGGAAAAAAACCCGTAAACTTAAAAGCAAAAGATGGATTGGCGCTAATTAACGGTACTGCTGTTATGGCCGCACTTGGCTCCCTAGCTCTTTATGAAGCAAATCACATTATAAAAATTGCTGATATTGCAACGGCTATGACCCTAGAAGCTGTAAGGGGAACTCAAAGAGCATATGATCCAGATATCTCATTTTTAAAACCTCAACCAGGGCAAATAAAAGTTTCAAATAATTTAACTAAACTTTTGTCCACCCATAGTGGAATTGCAAACTCACACACTGATTGTGGTAAAGTCCAAGATCCATATTCGTTAAGATGTGTACCACAGGTTCACGGAGCAATTAGACAAACAATTGATCATGCTAACGATGTACTATCCATTGAGATAAATTCAGTAACTGACAATCCTCTCATTTTTGTGGATAAAAATAAAGTAGTCTCTGGTGGTAACTTTCACGGAGAGGCCGTTGCCATGTGTATGGATTACCTCACAATTGGACTAAGTGAAGTTGCAAGTATTTCAGAAAGACGGGTTGAGAAAATGATGAACCCAACTTTTTCTGACCTACCAGCTTTTCTTATTAAAGAATCTGGTCTTAATTCAGGTTTAATGATTGCCCATGTAACAATGGCCGCACTTGCATCTGAAAATAAATATCTCTCTCACCCTGCCTCAATTGATTCTATTCCAACCTCGACCGATAAAGAAGACCACGTTTCGATGGGAGTTACTAGCGGTAGAAAACTACATGAGGTTATTAGAAACGTTAAATATTGCCTTGCGATTGAGTTTCTTTGTAACTCACAGGCTTTTGATTTACTAAGGCCATTAAAGTCAAATACGGCCCTGGAAGAGGTCTATAACCTTATTCGAAAAGATGTTCCTCCCATAACTGAGGATCGCGTTTTTTCACATGATATTGAAAGCATCACCAATCTTATTAGTAATTTTAAAATACTATCCACTGTTGAGAATCACATGGGATCTTTAGAATAAAAAAAGGGAAGCTAAGCTTCCCCCTTTTTTTAGTTATTTTCATTAAATGATCTTTTCTCTTCAGTCATCCAATTAATGATTAAGTCTCGGTATCTCGTTTTAATAATTTCAAACTCTGAAGTCACATCAACACTAGAGCCAACAGGTAAGTCACAAGAGTCCCTTTCAACACCATCGGATTCGCTGAACGCAACACCAAGACAGTTGTCTTTAACCTGTAGTAAACCACCGTCTGTTATACTTTCAGCTCTTAGATCATTTTGATTCCCTACAAAGTTTTCTGGGTTGATTACCGTAAACATATTTCTACCATTAGCTGCGTATGTCCATTTATCAATTTCTAACGAAGCAGCATCGTATGAGTCACCAGGAAGCCTAGTATCACCATTTCGAATGGAAAATGGGTCACTAATTCTTACCGGCTGTGTTCTAACATATTGACCAATAAATTTTTCAAGGTAGGCTCTTTGAGCTCCTGAGTATGCCCCAACATTTATCTGTCCCGTACCTGTACCTACGCTATATTTTTCAAATCTTCTTCCGGCCCAAGTTGAATCAAACCCATTTACTTTACTTGAATCAGTTCTAAACCTTGTACTGTTTCCTGAGCCCGTATCATCTACACTCTCTACAAAATGAAGTTTAGGATGATTAAAAGTACCATTAAGTCCTCTTAAAAGTAATGAGCGCTCAAAGTTTCCAAAATCTACCCTACTTAAGGCTTGTTCACATAAAACTTCACTATTATCAAAGAACGTGGTCATCTTAAAGTATGGATGTTCCTCTGTGTGACACGTTGTACATGTATAAAATTGTGGATTTGTTCCGCCACCTCTATTTGTGCCCGGAAAATCTCCTGTTGATGCTGTATAATCCGTATAACCATCCTCACCTTTTCTCACAAGTCTTAGTCGATTTAATATCGGCATTACCGTTGCTTCAAAAAGAGCTAAATTTTGACACTTTCTTCCTTCAACTGGAACTGGAACATCATCTTCAATTATGGTTGCTTCAGCGCTTGTTGTTCCAATTTGTTCAAATACAAATTTAAATGAATCAACACCCAGCCCGTTTACAGCTAAGGCAACAAGTGGTGCAAAAGCAAGACTCACTTTATTTTGTCCTACAACTGCATCAATTTTGGTATAAGTTGAATCTGAAAACTCAAACCTATCATTCACAAGTAGCTTAATATTTTTAATTCGAATATTTTGAGTATTTCCAACAAAGCGTGGATTTCTAAAAACATATGAATCCCCACCATTTTTTTCAAAAATCTCGATCTCAAAAAAACCAGGACTATTTAAAATATGGCTTATATCGTACTTTAATATTCTCGGCTCATTTGAAGTTACTAATCCTTCATCAATTAAGTTTTTTGCTGGGTTAAAAACTGGATTTTTACTTAGTGCAATCATATCAATTTTTGCATTAATATCATCTTCTATAACTTCTACAAAATACTTCCCTTCTGCCAGGTTCCATCTAATTCTATTTTCTTCATCATTAATACTTGGAGTATACCAAGACCACTGAGGATGTGTGCCTGTGTTATATCCTCGACATGACTGGGCATCTATTTGAGCAGGAGTTCTGCCACCATAAGTAGAGTCTGTTATATTACAAATTTGATTTGCTCGACAGTTAGGCACTGGCCGATTAAGCTCATCGAGAATCCTTATGTTAAA
>JABJPQ010000221.1 GCA_018663815.1 Halobacteriovoraceae bacterium
ACCCGAATGACAGACAAAAATTAAATTGCCATTTTCTTCCTGTTCAAAATAATCAATACTACAAACTTAGTTTAGATAATAAGTTAAAAATGAACTCTCACTCAAGTGAGTTTACGAGACTACTACGAAATGCACTCCGCCAAAAAAAAATGCTACCACCTTCTTGCTCAAAAATTATTGAAATAAATCCAAAAAGGTTTAAAAAATGTATATAACAATTTTTTTATTACTTATCTCATTCATTTCAAGTGCGTACTCTTCAACTCTTACTGTTACGACGCCTCACTCCCAGTTTAAACTTGAATATAGTTTGAATAAAATTGAGCTTAAAGGAAGTCAAATACACCTAAGTATTTTAGAACGTGAATGCTCAATAAGTCTTTTATCAAAATTCTATAAAAATTTACAGAATAAACTTTCCACTTTTCTAAAATACAAAGTAAGACAAGAACGACAAATTAAATACAGTCTAAATTCTGAAAGGTACTATGCTCACAATAGAGATCAAGTTGGAAAGTACTTATTAAGCATTCCATTGATGATTAAAAGATTAAAGATCCAAGAAAAAATCAAATGTGATCCTTCAACATCAAATCAAAGTAAAAAAAAATAAGAAATTAAACAAGGAAAGTAGGAATATATATCATTCTCATAATGTTAGTGTTCTTGAGCAATGAATTCTCACTAAAACATATTAAAAATCTTCTTTTTTTGTTAGTATTCAAATATGAAAATTGTACTCATTGCTAAGCAAAATATCGAAAAGACCTACTCTGGAGCGACACGTACGGTTTATGAACAAATTAAGTATTTTAAAGGCTTAGGTCATGAAGTTCATGTAGTTGGTGAGTTAATCAATAAGAAAGACCTCGAAAAGAGTGGAGCAATTGCTCACAAGACTCATAGATGGTTTTGGCAAAAAAAATTTAAGCGTAGACTTCAATTTTCAAAAGCAGCACAGGCTTTGGCTAAAAATTTATCCGCTGATCTTGTAATAGGCCATGGAGACTTACAATATCAAGATATTTTTCTCCTGCATAATTCAGTACATTTAGCAGAAGAAAAAATAAATGGAAAAAAATTAGATAGCTCAACAGAGATGTATCAAATACACACACCCATTTTAAAAAATCAACAATTCAAAAAAATAATTGCAAATTCTGAAATCATGAAAAATGATCTTATAGCTCGATTTGATATCCCTGAATCCAAAATATCGGTAATTTATCCAGCTGTTGATACCGAGAGTTTTAAAAATTTTTCTTTAGAAAAAAAGCATGCCCTAAAGAAGAGTTTTAATTTTTCTGAGGATGAATATCTCGTTGGATTAGTAACCTCGGGTAATTTCAAAAAACGTGGAGTTGATAGATTTTTTAAGGCCATTGATTTACTTGATGAAACGCTTGCCTTAAAAACCAATTTTATTCTTGTTGGGAAAGATAAGTTAAGCCCTTATATGCAGGAGTTATTAGATAAGAATAAATATAAAAGCCGTATTCATATCTTACCTGTTATAAGTAATGTTGATGACTATTTTAATGCGCTAGATATTTTTGTTCTCCCTGCACGTATTGAAGAGTTTGGAAGAGTTGTTGCTGAGGCAATGTCTTGTGGTTGTCCCGTTATTACAACCAAATGGGTTGGCGCATCTGAATTATTGGATTCAGAATCAAAAGAATTTGTTTTTGAAGGTGAAGATGTATCAGAATTTGCCAGTTTGATGAGCAGATTATTGGATGACTCTAAGCTTAAACAAACTATAGGTGAATTGAATTCAAAGTCGGTTATTAAAGGCAGTGAACAAGAGATGTTTAAAAAATTTGATATTGTTTTTTCAGAATTTTTAGAAAGTTAATCCTCTTTACCAGTTTTTTCCTTCCACAATTCCCTATATTTCAAAGAATGAAGAAAAGTGAAGAAAAGCTAATTATTCATCTAAAGCTCAACCTTAGCGACTCTACAATGGCACATCTCACGAGAGATTTCTTCCTACTTTTTTTCGGTTTTTTAACAAAGCTTTCCTACTTTGCCAAGATTGCTGAGTAGGATCTACCCTCCCATTCGATACTGATTTCGGGTTTATTATCAAAAATTAAAAACTCAAAAG
>JABJPQ010000347.1 GCA_018663815.1 Halobacteriovoraceae bacterium
TATATCTTGTTCATCTGCAACAAAGATAATGGCTAAGGCTGCATCCTCTCGAAACATTCCTTGGGATTTAATTAAATCAAGATTTTGATTGAGAGCGCTTGTTAAAGAATAAAGACCCATCTCACCACCATCAGAGTGATAATCAGTCGCAGGGTATTGCATTTTTTTATTGAGTCCATTAATAATAGTATCTGTATCTAATAGTTGTGAATCAAGCACAAGGTCTTCGGTATTTTTTTTATAAAGTTTTCCAGACCTGGAAGACTTTGGCCCATGGGCCAAGATAACTCCAATACGATAATCTACTTCCACAGGTAGACTATTTATAAATGAGGTAAAACCTTTGGCGATATCTGATCGCTCTTGTCTTATGGAACCAGATGTGTCAGGTACAATGATTATATCCAGTTTTCTTGTTATTGTTTCAGGTACGGTACCAAATTGCTCCTCGAAGCATTGTCCAATTTGAACTTCGCCTGAGGGATCTGGTTGAGTCTCAAATGATTCTTCAATTGCGGCCTTAACATCATTCTTACTGCTAGTGTCGTTGCAACTAATGAAGATTAAACTTACAAGAAATGAAATAGCTATATTAATTGTCATACTATTAGTATCGGTTATTTTCCAGATCTCTCAAGTAAAGATTAAATCGGTAAGTGATCAGAAAGACAGGTTTAGATTAGGAAAAATCTTAGTCTGATTAGGTATTAAAATTGGTATTCTAAGCCACTAAAGAGTTGAAAGTATTGATAATTAATTCCATCTTGAGCACTTGTGATATCAGATTTATAAGAGGTTAACCCGAGGATTAAATTAAAATCGTTTTTCCAATGATATTGGTAATCTAGCTCAATGGACAAATCTTTACTCATAATTGCGTAAAAAGCCAATAATGCGGTTAAATTGTGCTTTTTGCCAACTTTTATGGCCATACTTACTTTGGCACCAACACTGGCCGTATACAAGTCAGATCCATTACTAATTTTAGTACCAGTAGAGTCAAATGTAGATATTTGCTTAATTAAAACAGCAGGAGATAGATTGTAAAAATGAGTGTCAGCTCCAAAGTTTAAGTGTCTTATATAAAATTGCTTGTTTTCAAAGACTTTCCCTGCATGAGAGTCATAATTAAGAAAAATATTTTTAAAATATTTAGTGATATATTTTTTTTTAGCTCCAATTTTTATACTGTTATATACCTCACCTTTAACTTTTATTTGATCTGTATCAGTTTCTGTGAAATCTATTAAGCTTGGAGCAATTGCCAGTTTTAATATATACTGAAGCTTTTTTTCTGTAGGTGGTTTAATCGTTTTTGTGATCACTGTTTTTTTCTTTTTGGTAGGTCTTTTTACTTTTGTAATCTTTGAAATTTCAATATTTAAAGTAGAGGCTTTTGAAAACTCTGAAATACGTTTCCAAAAATCGGTATAGCGGATACGCCAGTAATAAATGCCTGCTTGGGGAGGTGTCCATTTGAAGCGAGTTTTATTTGTATGAGTTGAATAAACTTTTTTGTGTAGTTTATTGTCAGAGTAAATTTCAATTTCATAGTTTTTGGCATTATCAATACTTGGAAAATTAATTATGACGTGTTCAGTTTGTGCGGCGTGGGCACTTGGAATGATTATGTTTAAGAGTTTACTGAAAAAAGAGCTATTTTTCTGTTTCAGCTTTATCTTTAAACGAGGAAGTGCTTTGGGTTTTTTAGGGGGAGGGCCAGGTGTGATGATAATTTGGCGTGGTTTTAATTGTTCAAATGAACCATCTACGTTGGCTTTTCTGGCACGCCAATAAAACCGACCTAGTACGGGAAAGGTTATATGGGTGAAGTTTTTTGATCGAATTCTTTTTTTTGAAATAATATCATTAAAACTAGCATCCTTTGCAAGCTCGAAGACACTTAACTCTTTTGCTTTTTTATTCCACTCAAACTTAACTTTTTGATTTGGTTTTTTTAACTCAATGATGAGTGGTTTGTTTTTATGGTAATCAAGTTTTATAATTTCAAAATAATGATTTTGACCATAATCAGACTCTATAAATGAGTCAGATATTTTCATTTTAAAATAATATTTTCCAGGCTCAACAATGAGTTGGGATTGGCTCCCTATAAATTTATGTTCAGAAATAATCTGGTTATCAAGGCTAAAATGAGTCAGTGTTTTTAATAATTTTGAGTTTTTGGTAGCAGTAATAATTCTGACACTTGTATTCTTTAGATAACTATAGATATGCTCACTTGGAGAGGGAGAGATAATAGTTGGTGTTTTTAATTTTTGAATGATTTTAAATTTCTCAATTTGGTTATTAAGTTTCCAAAAGTATTGACCTGGAGGGAGTCTTACTTTTTTAGAAACCGGAACTTCAATTAAGCTTTGGAATTGACTATCTTTTGCAAGGATTAAATCTACTTTTAGATCAGTTTCGGTGTGCTTCAGTTCAACAGCTAATTTATCTGATTGAGTGTAAAGAATTTCTTTAGGGGATATTATTTTTAAAGTTTGTTTTTTTTTGGTTTGGTTTATCTCAAGGATTTCATCTTTGTGAAGTATGAGCTTTCTTTTGTTTTGCGTGACTTTAACTTTTCCTGAATCTATTTTTAGAGTCTTTTGGTCAGAGATGGTTACTTCACTGTTAATTAGGGGGGTTATTTGAATCTTTTTATCACCTAAATAAATATCGAGTATTTGATTATTTTTTTTGAGTTTTAAAGACACTTCTCCTTGCTGAATTGAAATTGAATGGGGACTTTTAATCTTAATTAAGCTTTGTTGTTTTAATAGGATCTCACTTCCAAGATTAAGCTTAATAACAGCATGGGAGTTAATATTTGAAAACACCTTATCATTTTCAGACAATTGAGTTGCAGTAGCATCAATAGGAAACCACTCAAAAGATTTAGCGCTTTTTAAACGTATATCATTTTGTAAGTTTTCAATATATCCAATGATATTTTGATTAGTTTTAGATTGTTGTGATGAGAGTTGTAATTGATAATAGCTTGTAATGAAAAACAAAATACCCGCACTAAAAAGTATAGTATTGGTGAGTTTTATTTTTCTGTTTGCATTCATCATTATTTTAATCTTAAATAAAGTGTATAATAGTTATGATATTATATATTTAGAATCTTGTCAGGCTTGTAAATGAGAAAAATTTTATTTCCTATTTATTTTAAATTAGTAGTTTTTATACTGATCATTTTGGGATTAAGTCTGAGCGCTTATGTCTACTATGCAACGACCCTATTTCAAAACGATAAAGTCTCCTATGTCTATGAAGGAGTTGATGATTATAATTTCAATCAATACCTGGGTTTAGAAAACAAGATTTCCTACTACAAAAAAATACTTGAACTGATGATGTTGTCAGGAAATAGTTTCGACAACTCTTGGAGTGTTCTAAAAAAGAATAATAATATTTTTGCTTTTTTTAATTTGTCTAAGCATAAAGTTTCCAGCGTTGTTAGTTTGTTAAAAAGGAGCCAGTTAGATGCATTATATACTCAAAATTTTCAAACAATTCCAAAATCAGGTTTTATAATCTCAGGCGAACACATCTATTTTATGGGCATGAGTAATAAAAAAAACAGTGGTATAATGCTTAATTTAGAGAGTGTTCTTAGTCGCTCGGAAAGCTCCTTGTATGAGAGTAGTTATATCATTAATAAACAGCCCAGTACTAATGCTCAGAAAAAACTTATTGGGAAAATATTTAAAGAAA
>JABJPQ010000501.1 GCA_018663815.1 Halobacteriovoraceae bacterium
CCGAACATCGTCAGGAATATATTATATAATCTCATGTCTAATGCTATTAAATACTCAAAAGAAGGTGGAGAAATCATTTTCAATAGTGAAATATTAAATAGCAAATTAACCATATTGATTCAAGATTTTGGAATAGGGATTCCGGAAACTGAACAAAAGCAATTGTTTAGTCGCTTCTTTAGGGCAGCTAATGCGAGTAATATTGAAGGTACAGGACTTGGATTACATATAGTAAAAAAATATCTGGATATTCTAGGCGGTAAAATTACTTTTGAAAGTACAGAAAATGAGGGTACAAAATTTATATTAACCATACCCATGAATAATTAAAATATGAGTATCAAAATAGCACTTATCGAAGATAATACTGATATGCGTGAAAATATCAGAGAGATTTTAGAACTAGCTGACTATGCAGTGTTTACTGCTGAAAACGGAAAGCGAGGAGTAGAAATCATCAAAAGTGAACTTCCAGATTTGATTTTATGTGATATTATGATGCCTGAACTTGATGGTTATGGTGTTTTGCATATTATCAGCAATAATCCAAAAACTGCAAAAATACCATTCATATTTTTAACTGCGAAAACTGAACGTGATGATTTTCGAAAAGGGATGAACATGGGAGCAGATGATTATCTTACAAAACCGTTTGATGATACCCAACTTCTAGATGCAATAGAGCGAAGATTAAAACGAATAGAACTGTTTTCAAATGAATTCCCTCCAAATGAAGCCGGTCTCACCGACTTCTTTAATAATGTAAGTGGCTTAAAAGAATTAGAACAATTAAAAGAGAGCAGGCACACCAAGAAATACAACAAGAAAGATTCCATATACTCTGAAAGTTATTATCCAAGTTTTTTGTATTTCATTAATTCAGGAAAAGTAAGAACCTCCAAAATGAATATGGATGGAAAAGATTTTGTAACTGGTTTATTTAAAGAAGGTGAGTTTTTTGGTTTTATGGAGATGATTAGAGAGACAAATTATGAGGAGTCTGCATTTACTATGGAAAATACGGAACTTACATTAATTCCAAGAGAAGACTTTTTGAAGTTACTTTTTACTTCAAAGGAAGTATCTGGACAGTTTATAAAAATGCTATCTGGATCAGTTACAGTGAAACAAGAGGAGCTCTTAAATCTAGCATATGATACCGTCAGAAAGAGAGTCGCAAGTTCATTGTTAAAACTAGTTGACAAATATAACCAGGATGAAAGTTCTGATTTTAGTATGTCTATTTCAAGAAATGAACTCGCGGCAATGGTAGGAACGTCTACAGAATCGGTTATTAGAACTTTATCGGAGTTTAAAGCTGATGGCTATATTTCTGTACAAGGTTCTACTATAACAATTTTACAACAGGATGAACTTAGAAATTTTAGATTTTAATTTCATAAAACAAAAAGCACCTGATCCTTTTGTTTAAACTTTTCGAGTGAACTCGATTTTCACCGCTATCTCAACTATATCAACCAAGCTAAAGGGCATAAAAAAAGGAGAAGCCATCAATTATGATGATTTCTCCTTTAGAGTGACCCAGACAGGATTATCTTGCTATCGCTAATGATCCTTTTGAACTCCGAATTCCGAAAGCAAAGATCCAATTGCTTTGCAATTTTACTTGCTCTTTTATAAAAACAAATTAAAGCAAGCTTAATTCTTTTTACAAAGAAAAAGTCCAATGAGTAAAACTCATTGGACTTTGCTTTCTTAGTGACCTTGACGGGAGCAAAATCAAACCATATTCTGAAAGTCTTGATGGCTTTGAAAGCGTTGGAATAGCTTATTTAATCACCCAAAGAAATAACTAATCCCTCACTACCCTAACCTCTTCAGTTATTTCGTCATAATTTACCTTGAAGATATAGATTCCTTTGGCGTGTTTTTAAGAGATACAATTGTATTTGCAGTGGTTTCTATAACCTTCCATAACAGTGTACGAATCTACATGTATATATTTCTGAACTCTTCTAACTCATAAAATAGCGCGAATTAAACACGCTATGAATGCTTATATTTGAAGTGAACCTTTAAATATATAGATATGAAAGAAATTAAGATTATTAAAATTGGGAAAGTGAAAGAAAACTTTGGATGGATGGGGAATATGGGAAAGAGAAAGATAATATATAATGGAAAGAGATGGGAAAGCAGTGAAGGGTTATTTATTAGTATGAGGTTTGATGATGAGGATATTATTGAAGAATTAAGGAAAGAAGATAATGGAGGGATGAGAGTAAAGATGATTAGTAAAAAATATTATGATAGAATGGTGGTTGAAAGATGTAGTAAAAAAGATGTTGAAAATATGAGAGAAGTTGTGAGGTTGAAATATGATAGTTATGAATTTATGAGGAAGGGATTAAGTAAATTAAATGAGATGTA
>JABJPQ010000246.1 GCA_018663815.1 Halobacteriovoraceae bacterium
CAACAACATCGCCAACTTTAAAAGGTCTAAAGATAAGAAGAAGTACACCGCCAGCAAAGTTACCAAGAGAACCTTGAAGGGCCATCCCAACTGCTAAACCGGCAGCTCCGAGGATAGCAATAAAACTTGTCGTTTGAATTCCAACCATTCCAAGAATAGAAATGAATAGAGCAGTCTTGAGCCCCATAGAGACTAAGCTTTTAAGAAATGGGCTAAGTGTTGGATCAATATTTTTTGCTTTAAGTGCCTTTCCAGTTAGACTAGTGATCATCTTGATTACCATTAAACCTACAATTAAAACTATAACTGCAGTTACGGCCTTCATACCATATTCTATTGTCATGTTAGTTAATTTTGTTATATCCATTAAATTCTCCTTGTTTTTATATTAGGTTATTACCATAAGGGAGCCGTTTGTAAATAATGGGTGAATTTAATTATTGATATTGGATTACTTGTTCGCGGCATTACGAGAGTTTTGACCCAAAGTTCAAATCTAGAAGCACGGCATACTAATTAGAAACAGAACCCTACTATAAGAGTGATGGGATTTGGATAGTATGAAATTGATTGTGACTGCTAAGAAATTATCTTGAAGTATAAAGATTACGAGAGTGATTAATTGTAATGATTTACTCTATGTAGAGAGACACCTTTTCTAAGCTACTAGTATTGTACATAATGAATGAGGTGTTAAATATCCTTAGTTGACTGCTTTTGATTGTGAGTTATTTCGGTATAAGTCATCCAAACAAATGACAACTTCACAGGCACATTCCATTAAGTAAAATTGAAAATGTTACATTAAACTTAGCTCGCTACTGCGCTGCGTTGTCTCTATGTTAATGTGCTAACTAACTTAAACAACGGTTGAATTAAAATCATTACCTTTTTGTACATTAAAAAATATTATTATGAATTTTATTGATTCTTTGTTAATTTGCTCCAAAGTTGTCAGTTTAATATAACAAGAGGATTTTATGAGAGATTTGGTATCTATTTTTTTTGTAGTTTTAGGACTTATGTATTTACAACCTGCTTTAGCAACTAACCTCGAAGACTTAGAAATTTGCCCTAATCCAAATGCCGCTAACAACCCCAACTTACTACATGATTTACCTATGATAGAAGGGGTAGAAGTTGGATATACGTGTAAGGTTCCTACAATTGATACTCGTCCATATAGTTCTGAAGGATACAAGGCGTCTGGCGATGTGAAGTGGACACTTGTTCAACAAGATAATCGCAAGCGAATTCAAATTTGGGCAGCTCACACCGAAAAATTGGGAACTATCTTTGTTGGCTACCCTGAGGGAAAGTCAGAATATCAATACAACTTTATAGAAGCCCATGAGGTTTGTAGAAAAATAGAGATAATTGCTCTAGATGGAAAAAGACGTCGCATTATGATGACTCTACCAGGCATTGGTTTTGGAGAGAAAGACATTGAAAACCCGCTCGACTATGAACTTTTAAGACATCTGAACTATAATGCTGTTGTGCCAAACAAGAGTGTAAATTGGTATCGTACACGATCTTTCGTGCATGGTTATCCTGGTAATCCTTCTCACAATGGGACACAAGCATGGACATATCGTGCTGCGAATAACAAATCATATTATTTCTATCGTTCAAAAAAGTTATCTGTTAGATGTGTCGCCCAAGAAAAATATTAAAGAAATTGGTTGTTTTTACATGCCAAATGAAATGATATTGCACCACACTTTCCCTTGAGATATGTTCTTTAATATTGAAATTATGCAAGTTTATTGCTCGAAAAACATTAATTCTAAGGTTTCCTAGGAGAATAGTTTGAAAAAATATTTAGGAATAATATTAGTTTGTAGCTTCTTGATTCTAAACAACTTCTCGGTTGCGAGTAGTAATCCCCAAGAACTATCAATTGAAGAATTGCAGACTACTGTTGAAAAACAACTAGGCTATATAATATTATCCAGTTGGTATGACCTTGATCGTCGTCAGGCACTAGAGAAACTATTGCTTATCTCTCCAAAGATTTTAAAAGACCGTGCTTTTAAATATATATCAATAGGGAATGAGTTTGTTCCATTAAGGTCTCTTGGTTACGCATGGGACTATCACAAGCTGAAAGTAGAAATTGATGGGAGAGATACTGAAGAAGCCATCCTTAGTCATTTGAACAACCAGTACTCAAAAAACTCTTCAAACTATCGATCTTTTCCTTCTTACAAAGAAGAATGGTTTCTTAGAAAAGCTGGGTATCAAATAGGTTTTATAACTGTTAGTGGCTGCCTTAACAAATTAATGAAGATTGCTACACGTATCCCTAAAGACAAAGACATCATTAGTATCAATGGCAGAAATTACAATTACTTCGATAATTATACTTTAGATATTAATTGCCATGATTCTCCTGAAGAAATTTTAACAACTATAAGCGGTCTAAAGGATAGCATGAATCCAAGGATGAATTATTATTTATGGGATCGGATTAATGACCTAAGTAGTAAATATGTAAATGGGTTACCTCTTTTCCCAGAGGCTCCCTACTTAGGAGACTTTGAACCTGTTGTAACAGAGCCTAGGCTGTAGAGCCAGAATCATCTTGTTTTTTTAAGACAGATAATCACTAGGTCAAAAATACTGCTCTCCCATAAAGGCTAGCCTCTCTTGTAATTCAATTGACCAACCCAAATCCTTTTTCTCAACTGATTTAACTTTCAAACCCGACTATGGAAATGTATTGGAGTATTTGGCATTATTTAATAGAGAAATCTAAACAATGTAGTAATCCTCGTAATTTAAAAGACTTGCTACGAATTATTGAGTTTCACCGTCACACTATAGTCATCCTATTTCAGTCGGTAGGTTTGGTAAAACGACAACTGTTAAACTCAGCAAATAATTGCAATTTTTTGTTTAGCTTGTTCTTTTGTAAATCTGTTAACTTGGCTTCCTCACTAAAGTAATTAATCACCTTAAGTTCTTTAATATCCCGGTGAGCTTTTAAATCAATCCTTCCGATTAATTTATCGCCGTATAGGACAGGATGGGTAAAGTAGCCATATTTTCTCTTTTGTTCAGGTACGTAGCATTCAATCTGATAGTTGAAGTCAAAAAGATCGGTTAAGCGTTTTCTTTGGATAATAAAATTATCAAATGGAGATAAAATATGAAGATCATTTTTTATTTTTAAAGGCTGAGTTTTTAAACCTCTTAGTGCTAAATAACTTTGACCAGAAACATCTATCTCAATTAATTTATTGTCTTCTAACATTTGATTTATAGTCTTTAATATTATTTTTTTACATTCTCCATCTTTGTTATAAGAAATCTCACTTACTTTAGCGAGGCTTAAGGCCTTTAACTGTGACTTTATAACATGTTCGCAGTATTCAAAATCAGTAGGCATAGATACATTTAAATTATTAGGGAGAATATTTTCTGCTAGGTCATATACTTTTTGAAATCCACGACGTTCGGAAACCATTAGTCGTCCATCCATAAAAAGATGTTCTAAGGCGCGCTTCGCAGGTTTCCAGTCATACCAGCCAGAGTTCTTGGATTCAGACTTAAAGTCTTTACTCATTAAAGGGCCCTCTGCCTTAATTCTATCTAGCACATATCTAATCATCTTTTTATCTGTTGATCGAAAATGAGACTTTCCTGCTCTATACTCATACATTTTGGGAAGGCAGAATCGGTAATTATTCATAGGGAGATAAGCAGCAGCATGAGACCAATACTCAATGACTTTTCTTTTTTTTAAAAGCATCGCGAGGTCATCTTTAACGTATGAGTGATTTCTAGTCCATAAAACATGATGGTGAGCACGTTCTACTACAGAAATAGTATCTATTTGGACATAACCTAGATGTTTTATTATCTCTAATGGGGTGAGGGTATTTATCTTGGTTAAAAGTTGAGAGTTAATGACTAGGTTTTTTGCTTCTACTTTAGATATTTTCATCTTGTAAAATTCCTTAATTATAAGCTTTGTCTCAAGAAAGGTACCATAAAAAGCAAAAGGATTGGACACCGATTTTGTGAAGAAAAATCCGTCAAATGTTTTTAATTAAAAATTGGTTTAGAGCTACAACTATGTAGCCCTAAAAAAATATTGAAAAAGCGTACTATTTAATTTGTAATGTTACTGTAACTTGATTTCCTTGAATTCTCTCTCTAAGAATACAATTTCCAGTTAAATATAGAGTTGGTCTTCTCAAAACTCTAGATGTACCAAGGTTTCCACATTTAACTTCTCCATTCTCACCAAGATAAATCATTTCTTTACCGACAAGTTTTAAATTTTCAACCAGAACTCTTGTCTGAATGAGGTTGTATATTGTGGGAATAGGAGTTGAACCATTGGTATGACAACCAAATTGGTTACAAACTGTATGTCCAATATCAGTATGATCATAAGTAATCTCATCTACAGAAACATCAACATACCCTTGAGTTGTTGTTGTATTCATGAAGAATTTACTGCTAGTTTGGATAAGACCAAATGTTCTGCTTACATCTCCTGTGAATACGTTGATTGTTTCGGCCTGTGCTAAAAAAGAAAATAGTAGAATGCTTAAAATTAATAGATATTTCATGTTTTTCTCCTGTGTTGTTTTGCATCCTATAAGCCAAAACCTATTCTGTCGAATATTATATAAAGTATCAATTCAACTAGTAGAGATCAGGTTGTAAAAGCACAATTCTCTTATAGATTAACATGTCTTTTCATTCTTACTGGATTTGAATTCGCGGGATCATCTGGCCAATAATGTCTAGGATATCGTGGGCGTAAATCATTTCGTAGCAATTCCCAAGATGCTCCCCAGAGAGTAGGTAAGTCATTTGCATTTTGAATGACTTTATTAGCCGGAGAGAGCAATTTGAATAAAATGGCGATCTTGGAGCTAACTATGTGTGGGTGCTCCTTAACTCCAAAAAGATCTTGAATGCGTGCTTGAATAAACGGTTTCTCCTCAAGATATTCGATGTTAAATGTTTTCTCATTACTAAGTGTGATCTGTAGTGGAACTTCGGTCTCTAATACGTATTGATCTTGCGGTGACAATTGATCTTGTATCATTTTTTCTAAGCCGATTTTTTGTAAGTCTTGATATCCAGTATCTGGTCCTATACAGGCTTCAATAAATAATTCAAACATTTCTCCTGTAAGTTCTGGGCAATTATGTTCAATGTTTGCTTGGTTTAAAAAAGCTACTCGTTTATTGTATTCTTGAAGTTTTTGATCATCTTCAAAAGGCCATGGCCAGTTTGATTGCATTAATTGTGCTAGTACGTCTCCCTTAGGTACGACGGGTGGGTGAGTTGTTGTTGATAATGTTAGGTTGCCATACTTTCTGATTGTAGAAAGAGTAAGAAGTCCTTTCTTTTCGTTAAAAGTACTCTCGCTTTTAGTTGATAGGAAGTTTGAATTTATTTTTTCTATG
>JABJPQ010000709.1 GCA_018663815.1 Halobacteriovoraceae bacterium
CTCCTAAAGTTATAATTGAAATTCTCGGTTCCATTATCTCATTCTCCTTAAATTAGATCTTTAATAGAAAAAGACCTTTCATCAGTACTAATTATTAGTTTTTCACCCATCTTCAAACTTTCACAACTTAAACTATTCAACAGTCTTAATTCACCAAATGGAAATTCCATGCCAAGTACAAATCTATTAACATCAATTAATTCTTTTTTTTGTTGAATTTCAATTATCATCGGTAAATTCGTACGACATAAATATACTTGTTTATATGTATTATAAAACTCTAAACTTTTAGGGTGAAGTAACCAGCCCGAGCCGACTAGATTATTAACAAATTTATCAATATTTAATACATCTAAAGCTATGTGATGAAGTCCTACTCCTCTTTTATTAAGAGCTGTTTTATAGGGGCCAACACCAATGGCTTCCATAAAAAGTAACTTTCCCATCTGAGAAGTAGCACCAACATACAACTCTCGAGTTCCCTCCGAGGGAAACTCTTCAACTTTCCCTATAAATTCAGTCGCAAACATATCTTTTGCAACAATAGAATCAATACTTTCAACTAAGATTGCAATATGATTTAGAATAGACTTCATTATTTACCTTCCGTATATCGTAAGTAGCTTCAATATTATGTTCGTTGAGAGCATAAAGAAAGCATCTAATAACTAAGAAAGACTGACAAATCTAATACTTAATACTAAGGACAGAAAATAAAAAAATATATTTAAAAAGGATTAGCATATGCTAAAGCTACGTCTTATATTGAATAACCAACAAAACACCAAACATTTCTTATTCTGACAATTTTGGTTTTCATAATATAAATCATCTTAATTCATCACGATAATCAGCAAGGCAAATTTGGACATACTCGATATGATTAGTAAAAGTAATAAATTAGAAATATAATAAACAAAAAATTTATAAATATTATAAACTAACAATTCGAGGTATTGAATGAATCATTTATTTAAATTTCTAACGGCAATAATGTTTACTGCTACATCTTTTCTTACGTACGCGGTTGATTTTCCAAAAGATTACAAGAGTTGGACAAGTGCAACGACACCACTTTCAAAGATTGGAGCACTGCCTGGTTGTGACGCTGATGTAAGCACTCTTCCAGCCATTTACAGAGAAACAGTAAAAAAATATTGTAGTATCAAGCCTGGTGGTCCAGGGAAGGTCGCTATCTTAGTGAAACCAAGTGTAACGGCAAATTATAAATCAAGATCTGCTAGCGGAAAATTTCCAGACGGATCAAATATGATTTTACATTTAAAAGATTTAAAAGTTTTATTTGTAACTGCTCACAAAGACAACCAGCCTGAGTATGCTGTTTTCAAGGAAGATGGTACTGAAATCACTAAACCAAGTGGTAACCTCTCTGCTCAGGCATGTATAACTTGCCATACAGGCTATCAAGCCTTTTGTGTTAATGGACAATGTGGTCAATTTAAATAATTATTTTTTACAAATAAGTTTGGAGATATTTTGAGAAAAAAAATACTTAAGGCAATTTTATTTTCTGTTTTTTTTTCCATGGCAATTCTAGGACTACTTCAGTATTTTTATGAAATTGGTTTTGCCCAAGAGCAGATTGTAAATCAGAGTGAGTTAACTCTCAAAATGATTAATCCAACGGCACAAACAGGAATTTCTGGTGCGAATATTATGATTTTAAAGGAAGAGGCCGCAAACTCTCTCTATTCCTCGAATCAAAATCTTCTCTACTTAAGAATGAAAGGTCTAAGTGATACAACACCTAAATCTGATTTCTCTGATGAAATTCCTCCTCAAAATATAGAACATATCTTTTCATCGAAAAGTATAAGTCCAGAGGAACTTGCTATTATTAATAATATTCCTCTAGATGATTTTGTTAGTGATGTTAAAGCATCCATGGGAAGAGTCTATATTAAACAAAAATTAAACGTTAAAAATGGTGGGTATATCTATGCCGTATTTAAGGCTGAAAATTTAAAATTTTTGTGGCTTAGATCTTTAGGCAAGACACTTGCTCTTTTATTAGTCATTCTAGGGATTGCTGGTCGCTACGCTTGGGTCGAATCAGCAAAATTAGAAAAAAACTTTATAAATAGAGATGCTCTAGCTGCAATTAGTGGAAGACTCAGGGAAGCCTCCCACCAAGTTGGAGACTTTTCAAAGACGGTTATTCACAGTGCACACAAACTTGAATCCTCCTTCTCGTCACAAGGAGCCGCAATTGAACAAATGACCCAAACATTGCAAACGATCCATTCTCAAATCGCTCAAAACCTAGAGAGTGCAAATGAATCTTATACATTTTCAAAAAAAATGTTAAATGACACCCAAGAAGGAAATAAGTCAGTTCAGGGTATGCTCGATGGCATGAAGACAATCGAGGTTAGTAATAATAAAATATTTGGCCTTGTTGAGCTAATTAGTAATATTGATTCTAAATCTAAGGTTATCGATGATATTACCTTTCAAACAAAGCTTTTATCATTTAATGCATCAGTAGAAGCTGCAAGGGCCGGTGAGGCCGGAAAAGGCTTTGCAGTTGTTGCTGAAGAAATGTCTATTCTTTCTGGCGTCACAGCATCTTCCTCAAAAGAAATTGCCGAAATTGTAGAAGAAACCAGAAGTGAGGCTGAAAAAATTGCTGAAGAGAATGCTCAAAAAGTAACTCAAGGAATGAGTCTATCGAACAATACCGCAGTCGCTTTTGAAAGCATAGCAAGTGACACTAAGAAAATTTTAGAAAATGGACAGTCTATTCTAAATGCATCAAAGAACCAGTCTACTGACCTTGGGCAAGTTAATACAAGTATGTTAGAAATAAATAAACTAACTCAAGATAACAGTACCCAAGTCAAAGACAACTCTCAGCTTGGCAAACAACTAGAGGAACACTCTCTTGTAATTGGCAGGCTCGTTGATGATTTATACTCACTTTTAGGTGATGATTCAATCGCTAATGAACAAAGTCTAGAAAAAGAAGATGTGGACTACGAGAATAGTTGAATTGAACGTTGATTTTTATAACACAATAATTCACCTATAATATTAGGTTCTTACAGAAGTTTTTCTTAACTTTGGTGTTTAACCTTGTTCGTCTATTTCGTAAAAATGTATAATCATTTCATACCTCAGCCGCAGGTGGCGCAACGCACCAGCAAGTATGATAATCAGTCTATAAACAAGGTTAAGA
>JABJPQ010000072.1 GCA_018663815.1 Halobacteriovoraceae bacterium
AGCGAGCCACTCCCATTGTCTTGGGAAACATGGATTTGATTTTCTAAGTTACAGACGTCGGTATTTTCAAGGTTACCAACTGCTGATGACGGACTTAGCTGGTTTGCAATTTCAGTTTCAGTTTCAGTTTCAGTTTCAGTTTCAGGCTTTTCACATTCACTACCATTACACAAAGAAAGATTCTTGTTGGTTTCAATTTTTGAATTACATCCAAAAAGAATAACGCATACGAATAAGGATAATAATAATTTCATTTAAACTCCATTTGTACTTCATTTAGTATAAGAGAAAAAATTCCTGTTTTTGCTTTGAAATTAGGTAGTTAAAAAATGAGCTAATTTCCTAATAATTTTGGCTACTTAGGAAATATGATATTCATTGCATTCTTTTGATTTTTTGACTTGTGCAAATTAATTTTGGCAAAAGGATGTATCCTTCATGCCAAAAGCGTAAATTATTACGTTAATTTCATAGGACACACTCTAATAAATATCAACTAAGGAAAGATTACAATCACTGAAAGTATTGCTCTAATATTTAAAATTTTGGTTCGATGACTTACAATATTGGTGCTCGAGAAAGGACTTGAACCTTCACACCTCACGGCACTAGATCCTAAGTCTAGCGTGTCTACCAATTCCACCACTCGAGCAATATTGAAATATATTTATAATTTTAAAGGCTTAAATTGACAAGAAAAAATTACACCTAAGCTGCTTTTTTCTTAGCTCCCCCGCCCTTCTTATTAGATTTTTCTAGATCTCTTTGAAGTTGTGTAATTTGATTTTTCAACTTATTAATTTCAGTTTTGCTTTTAATTGTCTCTTTCTTCTTCTCTGCCACCTCTGTTCGTGCTTTTGTGAGCTCAGAGTTCATTTTTTTAACGCTTTGTTCTAGTCGTTTTTCAGCTGCAGAACCCCCCTCTGCCCCAGACTTAGATGACTCTGATTTTTTGAGCTTAGCAACTAGATCCTTAATCTTATCTTGTAGTTGCTCATTTTTAGCTTTAAAGATATCCAGTTCTTTTTTTGTTTTTTTAATTTTAAGCTTATCCTGTAATACCTGTCCTTCCGTAACTACTGATGGATCTGATGAGCTAGCGGAAGTAGACTCTTTACTTGGACGATCGACTTTACGACCTGCCTTAGAGCTCATACCTTGAACAAGTTTCGTATTTTGATCTTTTAAAAGTTTAATTTGCCCCTGAGCACTCTTTAAAGATGTTTGAGCATTTATGGCTTCCGTCTTTGACTTTGCTTCAGCTTGCTTTGTTTGACGATATTTCTCTTCAAAGGTTTTTTTCAATTTAGTTTCAATATTAAACTTATTTTCATATTGAGTTTTAATTCGTTTTAAATTTTTATTTTCTGTAACAAGCAAAGAGGTATTATCCTCTTTTTTGTTCTTTTCCATATTTTTTGCAACTGATTCAAGTTTCGTTTTATAGACATCTGCAGCCTTGATAAGACCATCTTTTTCGAGCAGTAATGACTTCACCTGGGATTTTAAGTGGGTTGATTGATCATTTTTTAGCTTTTGATTTAACTCATTTACTTGCCTTTTATACCCTATAAGATCTTTATCCTTCCTTCCAAGAGCATTTCTTATCGACTCTTTTGCCTTAGTTAAGACAATATCTTTTGCTTTAAGTGTCTTTTGTGCTTTTCCGAGCTCCGTCTTAAAAAGTGCATCTTTTTTCTCTGACTCAAGCTGAATTTTCTTCAACTCCATTTCTGCTCTCTTTGCGAGTTCAATAATTTTATTTTCTTTTTCCAACGACATTTGAAGTATATTCACATCATTGCTCGAAACACTTTCACCGTCACTTATTTTAGACAATATCTGTTGTCTTTCATTTGCATCTTTTAGTAAGTCTCCAGCATCTTGGCCAGAAATTTTAATCAAGTCATCCTCTGATGTTGACGAGTTATTTATAATTTTATCAAACTTATCCTTTACATCATCTGTAGCACTAAGCCTAAGCTCCGCTACACTTAGGCTTGTTTTGAGGTTCTTGTTTTCTTCTTCTACTGTTTTAAGTTTATCAATCAGCATCGCTTCAGATTTAGAATTTGATTGCTGAATATAGTCTCCATTATCTTCAGCGTTTGGATTTAACTCAAATAATTTTTGAGCGACCATGTTTTTCTCTTTTTCTTTCGCTGACTCAGAGGCTGCTTTAATAATAAGAGCCACTTCATCCTCTGGCATTCCAAGTGTTGCGGCCAACTGCTTAACGATCAGTTTTTCTTTTGCATCAATCTCTCCAGGAGAAGCGCTTGAAAACTTAAACTCTTCCTCAAAAGTTTGTAACATACTTGCCTTAACCAAAGCTTGCATATCACCCTCAGCCATTGATCCCGCTGCAACAGCAAAGACATCATCATCTTTATTTACAAGATTACCTTGAACGAGCTTATCTTCAAGATTTTTCTTAAGCTTGGAACTAAAACTCTCTTGAGTTGGTTCCAATTCATCTTCATTAAAGAATGAATCCAAATCACTTTTAAAATCATTAATACTTTCATCATCACTCATCATGAGGGTCATTAAACCTGGCATTTCTGCAGAGTTAAATGTTGCCAGCTCATCAGCAGATAAATTTTCGAGCGTTTTTCCAAGTTTTTTAGCATATTCATCTAAACCAGCGTTAATTCTCGCAGGAGCTTCTTTTTGAAGAAAAGCCTTAACCGTATTGTCAAAAAAATGTGATTCGGGCATCTCTTCAAGCGTATTTTTTACAAAACTAGTCATTGTACTATCAAATTGATCGGCCAAAGATGAATCAAAATTAAATGTTTCATTTTGAAAAGCATCATCAAGTGCAGATGAAAAAGTTTGCACTAGTTCACCTTCTTTTTCCTCAGAAATGCCCGAGACCTTTTGTGCAAATTCATCAATATCATCTTTGGAGCCTGAAATTTTATTTAAAAATTCATCCTCAGGCTTCGAGCCTCCGATATGGCTTGTAACATCTTCATTAAGCCCTCCTCCCAACAAACTTGAAAATGGATCATCTTCATCCTCTCCACCAGAAACAACTGTTGATGCTGTC
>JABJPQ010000505.1 GCA_018663815.1 Halobacteriovoraceae bacterium
CTATTGCCTACTTTTCACAAAATGTTGGGGAAATGCATGGCAAAACAGCATTACAAGAAGTTATTGAGGGTGATGACAAGGTACGTATATTACAAAAACAATTAACTACTTTTGAAACTCAATTAATGGATTGTGAAAAATTATCAGAAGATGAAATGAATAAGATTTTAATTAAAATGGGTGACGTTCAAACAGAATTTGAAAAACGTGGTGGATATGATTTAGAACCAAGAGCTGAAGTTATTCTAACTGGTCTTGGAGTCAGTCCCGCTGATCATCAAAAACCGGTAGAACAGTTTAGTGGTGGTTGGAAAATGCGGATTGCTCTGGCTAAAGTTTTAGTGAGAAATCCTGATCTCATTGTTATGGATGAGCCGACAAATTACTTAGACATGGAAACAATTTTATGGATTGAAGAATGGTTAAGAAATTTTAAAGGTGCCATCTTTATGACAACTCATGATGTCGATTTTATGAATAATGTTTGCAATAAAATAATAGAAATCGCTCATGGTAAGATAACAAGTTACTCTGGAAATTATGATTTCTATTTTCAAGAAAAAAATATCCGTTTAAAACAATTAAAGGCTGAGCACGCAAGACAACAAGCTATGCTTGCTAAGGAAGAGGATTTTATTGCCAAATTTAAAGCCAGAGCATCTCATGCCGCTCAAGTACAATCTCGAGTTAAAAAAATTGAAAAAATAGAACGAATCGAGCTTCCACCAGAAGAGGAATCGATTAACTTTGATTTTTCCACTCCACCCAGAGGTAGTGACGATGTGATTATTATGGAAGGGATTACAAAAGCTTGGAAAACTGATAATGATAATAGTAAACAAGTATTCTCGAATCTTTCTGCCCGTATTAAACGACTTTCGAAGATAGCAATTGTTGGAGTAAATGGTGCTGGTAAATCGACCCTATTAAAGGTCATTGCAGGCCAGACTGATCCAAGTGTTGGGCATATTTCCATCGGCCCTTCAATCAAGCTGGGTTACTTTTCTCAGTACTCATTAGAAGTTTTAGAACCCGAAATAACAGTTTTTGATCAAATTAGATCAGAACTTAGCCAGGCCAGTGATGGATATATCAGAAATCTATTAGCCGCTTTTTTATTTCGAGGTGATGATGTTAATAAAAAGATTAAACATTTATCAGGTGGAGAAAAAAGTCGTCTCGTTTTAGCCAAACTTCTCTCTCAAAATAATAATCTTCTCATTCTCGATGAACCAACAAATCATCTTGATATCCAAAGTAGAAAAGTACTTTTAGATGCTTTAAGAAGCTTTGAAGGTACAATTATTTTTGTTAGTTATGATAGACATTTCTTAAAAGAGTTAGCGGAAAATGTCTATGAAGTTGATAAAGGAAAGATCAATATTTACCCTGGAAACTATCAGTATTATACTGATAAAATCACACATGATTAATTGCATCTACCTCTTTTTTTAACCAAGGTAAATACTTTTGCTTATGTGATTTATCTGAAATAATCTCCAGTCCAAGCCCGTTAGGTTGGTACTTGTTTGCAATATTAATTCTAACGACTTTTACTTGTAATTCTATTTCTTGATTGTTTTTTAGAAGTTGAATCGTAAAAATATCATCATGTTTTATCGAGTCAAGCAGGTCTGGTTCTTCAATTTTTGCAAAAAGTCCAGTCGTTGACATATTAATTGACTCTGAATTGATTTCAATATTATTAGATTTAATCATTATTGGTTGTTTCAAATCATAACGCTTAGGTGTTTTCCACCATCTCAGTTTTGGGTTCAGTATAATTGCTTGAATCTCGCTTTGGTAAAAAGGCTTTAAGGATAAGGATAATAAAACAAAACTCAATCCAACTTGAATAAGACTGAAGTCAGATCCATATAAACCTACGATAGCATTATTTATTAATGTGATAATAAGTAGAACCGGAACGATTTTATATATGGCTTTATTTAATTTTAGGGTCATTGCGCCCGCAAGAAAGAGTACAATCATATTTAGGATATTAAGAGGTGTAAGCATTGAAAAAATTCGCTCAATATCTGTAAGAGGTATCTTATAGAGATAATAAATTTGAATCGGAAAACTGAGAGCTATTCCAAAAGCTAAAAATGGAAATAAAGTTAAATAGAGAGGTTTACTTATCATGTTCTCTTCCTTTCGTAAATGCATAGCAATAGCTCTTAATATTCATAACATATTTTCTTGCTTCTTTTAAACTCTGATCAAAAAGCCAATCTTGTTGGCCATTTGTAATGGATTTTTTTACTCGATAAGCGCCAGAATTATAGCTTGCGAGAAGAATTTCAACCGTTGGGATATCATTTTTAAATGTATGTGAAAGTAGTTTTCTTTTTTTAGGGGCATTCCAATATGAAACTAAATATTTCATATATAAAATGCCTCCCTCAATTGATTTCTTTTGATCTAAGCGCCAATCGTTATTAGGGTTTATACTATTTTTAGAAAGTTCAGAACGTATCTGCTTATAACTCATATTTGAAAAATCTGGAAAAATATTCCAATCCTTTTTAAATTTTTTTATTTCCTGATGAGCTAATGGAGTTACTTGGGTTAGCCCAAGTGCTTTTGCGGTACTCATCGCTTTTGGATTAAAAGAGGACTCTTGTGCAATTAAAGCCGCAACAAGCGATGTATTATAACCATGTTTCGTGGCCATCAATTCGATATCATTTTTTAAGCTAGAACTAACTTTAAAAGGAGCAATATGTAGAGTTTCTCTACTGTCAAATTCCTTAAAACATTCTGGAACTTTGAGCTCATGAATAATGGGCGAATCACTATTCACAGGGTAATAGACAAATTTAATTTTATTCGTATGTCCTGGAAGAATAGATAAGTTATTAAAACGAATTTCTATAGGTTTTAATCTGTCTTGAGGGAATTTAATTTGTTCTGATTTATACCATCTATTTATTTTTCTATTATTATAGATAATCTCATATCTAAAATTTGTGATATTGAAATTTGGATCAATCAGGTTAATTTTTAAACTATATGGAGAATTATAATATTGTCTACCAGGACTGAAATTTAGTTGGATATCGTCTCCAGTATAAAGTTTATCAAAGCTAAAGTTATCACTTATAAATACATCTCCTCCAAACGGGTTCGTTGGGCCCGCACAGGAGTAGATAAAGAGAGAGAATGATAGAATGATTACACTTTTCATAGCTTCTATATTTTAAATGAAATCAGCGTTATATATAAGGAGGAACTTGATAATCTTTCTAAATTTTGTAAATTCAGGTAGATAGGAAAAAATAATTTTATTAACCGAGTAGATTTGCCAAGTTCGTTGTCACCTATCTGAGTCTATGCTAAATCCTAAGTTATTAATATTCTTACTGTGAGATATGCATTAATGAAAAAAGGTCAATTGAGTCGAATTAACATATTGCAAGTAGCGATTGATCTATTTTCTGAGAAGGGCTATCATGATACCTCAACCCAAGAAATAGCCGATAAATGTGGTATTTCTCAAACAACGATCTTTTATCATTTTAAAAATAAAAAAACACTCTTTGGAGAAATTCTCAATTATGTCATATCAAACAATAGAAATATTTTTGAGCAATTAAAACAAGATAAAGATGATCCTTATGATTGTTTAGTGACTCTTATTAGGGCCAATATTAAGTGGTGTATGGAGTATCCTGAACAAACAAAAATTATTTTGTTGTTATTTAATTTTTCAGCGTCTGACGATGATTTTAAAATGCTAGCAACAAAAACTATTGATAAGGGTCGGTCTCTCATTTTAATTCAACTAGATAAACTTCAAGAACACAATAAAATTAAGTCCCATTTAAGTATTTTTGAATTAAGTGTAATTATCCAACAGTATGTAAACGGAGTATTATTTCAACTGCTTGTGCGCACTGACAGAGAATTAACCTTTAAAACATTTGAAAGTGTAATGAATGTTTTTTTACAAACAGTTTTGGGAATTCGCTTAGATGAAGAAGTTTTATCAACTTAAGGTTTTCACTTAAATACCGATATTATCCTTATGCTTAATAATCTTAATTATAAGTTTAAATATACAATCTATGGAACACTTTTTGGTTTTATGTTTCCAATTATTGCTATAACGGTACTTGTTTTTGAACGTAACGTTTCTATTTATGATGCTCAATTTAATTCAGGCTTACTTATTTGGATCATTGATTTGGCACCCCTCATTTTAGCTTTATTTGCGAGAGTTGCTGGTATTAAACAAGATAACGTTCAAGTAATACTTATGGGCGAGCGTATTGAATCAGAAGAATTGCAAAAGAAAACAGAGCTTGAACTCTATCAAAGCTCTAAGTTAGCATCTATTGGTGAGCTTGCAGCTGGAGTGGGACATGAAATAAATAACCCATTAGCGATTGCTGTTGGAACAATTTATGCCATAAAAAAACGCTTAATAAAACTACACCACCAAGATGAAGAGACTTTCTCTCGAATTAAAAAAATTGAGATTGCTAATGAACGGATTCGAAATATTGTAGATGGGCTTCGTACCTATGCAAGATCCGATACTCAGCATAATGAAAGTATCTCGCTTATGAATGCTGTTTCGCAAACAGTATCTTTATTAAATGATATTTACCTCAAGGAAGGTATCATCATTGAACAATCAGTTCCAAGTAAAGATTTATTTGTTACTGGCTCGCTTGGGAGATTTCAACAAATCATAATGAACCTAATTTCAAATGCAAAAGATGCAACAGAAGGGCAAAGCAAAAGAATAATTAAAATTTCATTTGCTAACTGTGATAAAAACGTATGTTTATCTGTTGCAGATAACGGAAGTGGAATGGCAGAAGATGTTAAAAGTAAAATATTTAACCCTTTTTTTACAACCAAAGTTGCAGGAAAGGGAACTGGTATGGGGCTCGGGATTGTGATTAAGTTAGTTAACGAACTTAATGGAAAGATAAGTGTTGAATCAAAAATTGATATTGGAACAGAGTTTAAATTAGTTTTTCCTATGGCCAAAGCACCGTCACTCCTTGTCAATAAAGACCACGAGGAAGATCAATGTCATCAAACACCTCTTCCTTGTCTGAAGATCCTTGTTGTTGATGATGAATGTGATATACGAGAAATTATAAAAGAAATCATGGAAGACTTAGGTCATGAAGTTATAGAAGCGAGTAATGGGCAAGAAGGTCTTGAGAAAGTTAAACAAAATGATTTTGATTTTGTTTTTACTGACATGAAAATGCCTATAATGGCCGGTCCAGAAATGATTCAAGAAATTTGTAATTTAAATTTAGATAACAAACCATTTATAATTGCGGTTACAGGAGGAGTAACAACGAATTTTACTCAAGCATCTCGAGATGAAATGTCGAACTCAATTGATGGTTATGCACTAAAGCCGTTCACAGAAGAAACACTAAACCGATTGCTCCATGAAATATATCACAACTCAAAGGCAGAAGCAGCTTAAGAGATGTTTTTAATAGCATTTTTAAGTAATGATATATCTTTTATATTCCCATATTTTATTTCAGTATAAAGATCTATTATCTCAATTAGCTTTTGAGGATGAGGATACTTTTCACATTCGCTTAATTTATCTTTTATGAGCTTGTGTTTAGATATTTGGAGATGATACTTTTTTAATTTTTGATCTAGCTTTGATATCGCAATATCAGCAGGATGTTTACTTGGTTTTACATTGGTTAAAGTTAAAAAATAATAAAATAGCAAGCTCAAACTAATGAGAATGAAACCAATGAAAAAGAATGTTTTGATGTTTATTTTTAGGCTTTTTGATAATGTTTTTTGTTTATTTTTATCATAATTGTCTATGAAAAGACTTGCTTTGTAATTAATGGTATCGAGAATCTTTTTCACGGCATAGAAGGATTTACTTAGAAAACTTGTTTTGGATCTTGACTCACTTAAAAAACTAGGACTTAAAAACTCCTGACCTCCCAGTTGTATTCGATTAGGAGAGATAAAGCCCGTAGGATCAGCCATTTGCCATTTGTTATTATCATAGTATTCAACCCAAGCATGAGCATCATTTGATTTTATTTCATAAAAATCACCTGTGTTATTATATTTACCACCTTGAAAACCACTTATAAGTCTGGAAGGTATCTTTTTAATTCTTAAGACTAAACCGAGCAATGATGCATAATGTGTGCAATATCCAATCCTTTTATTAATAAACTCTTTCATTGTTGTAAGTTTTCCTGGCTGTAAGCTATAGGTGTACTGATCTTGAATAAGCTTCTTCTCGAAATTTGTGATGATCTCTTTTGCATTTTTACCCTTTATGGAATCAGAAAATGATTTTAATGCTTTTGGGATGAACTTTGGTAGTTGTGTATATTTAATTTTGTTTTGTTTCGAAATATGCTCAGTTCTAATTTCTGTGATGCTTGAAATTGCTGAGATGATAGATTTTTTTCTTTTTGTGTATGATCTAAACTCATTTGTGGCAGTAACTTTATAGACATTGAGATTTGTTTTAAGGACATTTATAGGTGTATTTAGTAAAATAATGTCACCATCAAAATCTTGTTCGTATTTAATTGTGTAATTAATACTTTTTAAAGGGGTGAAAGCTGCTAGCTTCATTGGAGCAAGCTGCTTATGTTTCCAGTTATAGCCATCTGTGTGTGTGTGTACTCTACCTCGCCAATACAAAAGCTCAGTATTTAAATCTGTTGAAAGCTCTGCATAAAATGCAGTCTGTGATGAAAGTTGAAGGTTTCCTATTGTGGAATTATCAATGGTTTTGCTATATCCGATTTTACCTCTATGATTTATATTTACAGTTGGAAGAAAATTATGAAATCTTGGGAAAAAGATAAAAAGAAAAGCAGTTACAATTGTTGTAATTAATAATTGTTTTTTATGCTTTATCAAATTATTGAATATTGATCTTAAAGATAATTGAGTTTTACCTTGTTGATAAAAGAAAATAATTGATATCGTTATAACGGTATATAATAAATAATAAAAACTTGATGAGAAAAGCGAAAAAACACCTATCCATAAAAAAAGAGGATACATTTCAAATTTATTCTCTTTTTTGTTCATTATAAAGCGTGATACGAGAAAAACAGCGAGAAACGGTACCATTGTCTCAGGAATAATAACTTTTCCTACTGTTTTAAATATAAAGTAGCCATTCAAAAAGTTTAAGTATGATATCACTGAATATGCTTTAAAAAAGCTTAAGTAAACAAGCATAACGCTATAAAATAAAATAAACCATAGAGGCAAGAAATCAAACGAAAGTAATAAAGGGATGATAAGTAGGAGATATCTAGGTTCAATATATTTTTTAAAACTCACTTATCACCTCGAGTGAATTTTTGTAATGAGAAAATCCCTTGGAAGTTGGTAGCACACAGGTTGGCAAAGTTAATTTCCAGCTTTGATTATTTTTAAATGACTTATCGATAAGATAACTCATTTGTTGTAATTTTTGCTCAATATCCCCATCGAAGTGTTGGAAGTTAATACTAATAGTTTCATCTTGATAATCAATATGTTTTTTCCAGTATAAGAGATCTTTTTTAGCATAAATTTTCCAATCAATTCTTTTTGAACTTAGTCCTTGCGTATAAGGAAGGTAATGTGAAAACTCTGCCTCTGAGAATTGAGACTTACTATTGTTATCCCTCTCGAGTATATTTTTAATCATCCCTTTTCTTTCGGGATAAACAAAATAATTTATTTCAACTGGAAAGTATCTCCACACATAAAAGAGACCCTGAGCACCATAGGTAAAAAACTTAAGATTATTATAAGAATAACGATCTCTTTTTTGAGAAGGCAGAGCGTACTTAAGCGTATTATCTGCGAACTTTAAAATTTTGGATATTGTTAACCGCTTACTTTCTGAAATGAGTTCAACCTGTAAATACTGATCGATTGAATGTTCTGGGCTTTTTGATAAATTGAGTAGCATTTCATTGTCTTTATTTGAAAATTGATTAAAGACTTTTGCATTGTCTAAATCAGTATCAGCGATAATTTTATGAGCATCCAGCATTTGAATAATAAAATATGACACCATAATAAATGTTATCAGTAAGGCCATATTGTTGGCATAACTAAGAGCGATTAAAAACAACGTAAAGTTTATAAAGATAAACTTCAGACCAGCCTTGGAAGGTACAATATATACTTTTGTTTTTTTCTTAATACGTTTTTCAAAATTTTTAAGAATTGACTTCATTTAAATATTTTTAAGAAGCTCACCTGCAACCTTGTGCTCGTAATCAATATCAGAGCTCTCAGGGTGCACGAGCCTATGTCCTGTAACATATGGAAAGAGGTAGTGAATATCATCGGGAATTACATAGTCTCTGTCTTGTAGATAAGCCCATGATCTCGAAACTCTTACAAGATCAAGTCCACATCGATTGCTTAATGGTATAAGCTCGTTATTTGTGCGACTTCTATCTAGCAAACTATAGATAAGTTCATAGATTTCGTCTGCAATATTAATTTTTTCAATATGTTTTTTAATGGCAGTTAATTGATCAGACTTATTATTCTCACCAGAGACATTTTTTGAGTCTGTTTGTTGCTTTAGTAATTCTAGTGTCGACTCTTTATCAGGATAGCCCATTTTTAACTTCATTGAGAACCTATCAAGCTGAGACTCAGGTAAACTAAAAGTACCAATTTGTTTGTGTGGGTTTTGGGTTGCTATAACAGAAAAGTGCTCAGGCAGTATATAATTGGCACCTTCAATGGATATATTTTTTTCCTCCATTGCTTGTAAAAGTGCACTTTGAGTTTTTGGAGGAGCTCTATTTAGTTCATCAGCTAAAATTAACTCTCCAAAGATTGGGCCTTTGTGAAAGTCAAAAGAGGAACTTTCTTTATTAAAGATTGATGAGCCTAATATATCAA
>JABJPQ010000506.1 GCA_018663815.1 Halobacteriovoraceae bacterium
AATACTTTAAAGACTTAGCTTATCCATAGCCTCTTTTTCATATTTTCCGTCTTCAGCAGGATAGCGCAAATGAGAAAAGCCCTTCTCTTTAGCAATTGCCCATAGGACACTTTCACCAGAAGGAATTGTTTGAGGTTCTGCCTTGAAAAGGCTATCGGCAAATGCATCAGCAGTATCTATTAAATTCCATCCCTTAAATGTAAAATGATCTATTAAGTCTTTAAGAAAAAGTGCATTTAATAAATTATGATGAATTAAAATTGTATGTTTGGGGGATCGTCCTATAACTTTTTTAGCTAAACCATCATAGTACTGTGCTCTTTCCCACATATGATCCAAATAATATTTCTTATATCCTTCAATATTTGCATTAGGATTATTTCTTAATCGTTTTTCAAGGCGGTCTGATATATACCAATCAGATGCATCTATCGTGACATAACCATAAGAATACCCATTATTCTTTAAAAACTTTCTTATTGCATCACGCTTTAACTTAGTTTCACCGGATTTTAAGAAAGGAAAGCGAAAGATTTTTTTAAAATTTTGAAAGTCCTTAATAGGCAATTCGCCCTTTGATATATCTGAAGAATACTCTGCAAATGTAAGCTTTGGATTATTATAATATAAGTGTGAATATGAATGATTACTTAACGAATGGCCCTCATTATCCCATTTTTTTAGTAACAGTTGCCCCTCTTCGGAATCAATACGCTTTCCACAAACGAATAAAGTTGCTTTGGTTCTAACGGACTTCAATTGACTTAAAATTGCATTATTTCTTTCTTCGGGAGTCATCAAAGGAGTTTCATAAGAGTTTGGATCATCCATCGTAATAGAAAAATCAGCACCAAATGCCATATTAATTTGCACTATAATAAATAGAAAAATACATTGTCTCATCAATTTCCCTCTCACACAGATACATAACTCTAACATTGGCCATATTTTAAGTCTAGATAAACACAAATATGGTTTTTATAATAGAAATCCTATAATAGTTTTTCAACTTTCTTTACCAAACTTTCTTGGTGTGGATATTCAAAACCGTCCTCAATTGCCCATCCAATACTCAAACATAGATGTATAAAAGCAAAACCAATTATTCTGTCCAATGGTAAGCTCAACTCCGCTGAAAATGTTTCAGCTCGTTTTTTAAACATCTCAATATCTTGAGATACTTCAGGATAGCCCCATGGATTTTTAAGAGTAGTGCCTAATTCATATGCTGGGTCACCGATCATTCCTTTAGGGTCAAAACCAACATATTCACCACTTTTATTTTTCAAAACATTTTCGTGATGAAGGTCACCATGCAATAAGACTTCCTCTGTTTGGGTTGATAAAAGGTATTTTGAAAGTACCTTGGCTTTTTTAAAAGTAGAATTCAGATTTTCAGGAGGGTTCAACCTATCAAATAATCGAAACAAATCTACGAGTGTTGTTAATTTTTCTCGATCTTCGATCACTTGGGCTTTGTGATTTTTTTTAATAATATTCACAAAAACTAATGTTGCCTCGTCTTCTCTCCCATTTTTTGAGTATTCATAAAGATTCTGACCAGACAAGTACTCCATTAGCTGTGCTTTTTCATCATACTCATATAAACTAACAGATCCATTACCTGAGCAAGCCCGCAAAAAGACGCTTCCCCCTGCTTCATCCTTTACCCCAACCTCTGTAAAGATTTTAAGAACTGCTGGCCCATACTCAGAATCAACTTTATAAATGTACCCCGTATATGTCTCAGTAATTTTTTCGACTTTATTGAGGCTCCAGTGCTTTGAATAATAATCAATTAGCTCACTCATAGCTTTAATGATTCCTCCAATTTAAACACGTCTTCTGACGACTTTAAAACTACAAGCTCTCCGCTAAATAATTTCTTGGCATCTTCAAAAACCTTTGGGCTGTGTTTCGCAGGATAACTCCACACGTATTTATAAAAATTCCATTCAAACCTTTCAATACATCCCTCTGCCATATCTGACCTAGCTTTTCTACCAGTCTTTATTCTTTGTTTTATACAGCGATACAAGCAAAGAACTCTCGGCAAATCAAAATGAATCAATGTTGTAGCCCGAGGGAATCGAACATCAAATGTACTGGCATAATTACCTTCGATGACCCACTTATCACCCTTAACCAACTCAGACACTTCTGAATGCCAAGCCTCCATATCAGGTTTTTCCCAGTTTGGTTGCCAAAAATGTTGATCTAAATTGATTAGAGGCAAATCATATTTTTGAGCTAATCGCCTTGCCAAAGTTGTTTTCCCCGCGCCAGAGCTGCCCGTAATTAAAATTCTTTTCATGCCAGAAACACCAAGTAATTACATGGAATGGTTTTTATTAAAATCTGGAAAGGACTTGATTCATCCCAAAGAGAAGCTATATTAAAATATTGTGGATGAGCTATCCAGCGACAGCCTTTTAATATATCCCTAGAGAAATAGTAAATGACTACTCCCTCCACTTAATACCAAAGTCCTCACAGGTGGCAGCATATTTTGTGAAGTCCTCCCAAGTACCATGTCGATATAAAAGACGAGGGCTAAATCCTTCCTTTTTTAAGCGAAGCTTTCTGGCAAGCATTATTGACCTACGATTTCGTGGATTAATAGCGGCCTCTATCCTGTGAAGATTTAATTTTTTGAATCCAAAGTTAATCAGTGATTTGCAGGCTTCAAAAGCGTATCCATTTCCCCAAAAAGGATTAAAGACATAATACCCTAAATAGCCATTTTGAAATATACCTCTACTAACATCCATTAAACTGACACTGCCAATAAGCTCCCCTGTTTTTTTTAGAAAAACAGCAAAAAAATAAAATTCATCTGCTCTTAACTGTTGGCCTTGTTTACTTAAAATCTTTTTAAATTCATTAATTGATGTTATGGGATACTTATCCGGGTGAAAATCCCACTCATTAAGTTGCTCTTCTATTTGGTCCCAAGCAGTTTTCCAAGCTTCATAATCAGTTGTTACTAGAGGCCGAATAACAAGACGTTTTGTTTTAATTTCAAATTTTAATTTGTTATTCATCTCAACCTAAATCTGTTAATCCCTAGTTTTTTTAGCATATGCTAAA
>JABJPQ010000507.1 GCA_018663815.1 Halobacteriovoraceae bacterium
GTAAACGTGTTACTTCATCAATGCCACATAAATCATTAGGAGAGAGAAGATACTTTTTATCTAGTAATTGCTTTTTATGGCCATCGACAAAAAGTTCGTAGTCAAAACGACAAGACTGAGCACATTGACCACGATTAGCTGATCTTCCTCCTAGCGCTTCAGAGGTAAAGCATTGTCCTGAGTAAGCAACACATAAAGCTCCGTGAACAAAGACCTCTAATTCTTTATTCGTATTGGATTTAATCTCCTTGATGTCACTTAGAGAGTTCTCTCGTCCCAAAACAAACCTATCGATATCAAGGTCTGCTAATAGATTAATCGATTCATGATTAGTCACTGTCATCTGAGTTGAGCCATGAATGCAAAGTTTTGGATAGCGTTGTTTTATTAAAGTAATTAAGCCAATATCTTGCACAATTAAAGCGTCAGGGCCTAGTTTAACGGCACGATCCAAAACAGACATGACCTTTTCAATTTCATCTTGGAAAATCAAAATATTAAAAGCAAGATGAACTTTTATGCCATAAAGATGTGAGGTTTGAATTATTTCAGCCAGCTCATCCCAACTATGATCGTGGGAGCGTCCACGAGCATTAAACTCTGGCATTCCAACGTAAATGGCATCAGCACCATTATGAATAGCTGCTAGACACATTTGATAATTTCCAACAGGCAATAAAAGCTCAGACTTTTTCATGCTAGGCTAATATCACCTTGCGGCATACTTCACAATACAAATTGCTTAAATTATAGGATGTCAAAACACCTATCTTCTTGTTATTATATATTCAAAATTTAATAAGGATTAATCAATGGCCACTAAAAAAAAGGTTACAACTAAAAAGAATTCTCCGGATAAAATCTTGCATGATTCTTTAATCGAGTTAATACGCTCAACTTCAACGGTCTTACCCGATGATGTACAAAAAGTTATTTTGAAAACTCTTAAAAAAGAAGAAAAAAACACTACTGCTGAATACGCGATGAAAATCATTCAAGCTAATATAAAACTTGCTAAACAAAAATCGCAACCGCTTTGCCAAGATACAGGAACAATCATTTTTTACGTTTCTCATCCAGTAGGATTTAATCAAAGACATTTTACTAAAATTTGTCAAAAAGCAGTTGTTAATGCAACTAAAATTGGTTACCTCAGACAAAACTCGGTTGACTCTCTTACCGGTAAAAATGAAACCATGAATATTGGCCCTGGTCACCCATCAATTCACTTTCATGAACATGGAACTAAAACAGTAGAAATTAAAATGATGCTTAAAGGTGGTGGCTGTGAAAATGTTGGTGCTCAATACGCGTTACCAAATACGGACCTTAATGCAGGCAGAGACTTAGATGGCGTTAGAAAGGTCATCCTCGATGCTGTTCATAAAGCCCAAGGAAAAGGTTGTGGACCAGGAGTCCTAGGAGTGTGTATCGGGGGAGATCGCGGTGCTGGTTATTTAAACTCTAAAGAGCAGCTCTTCAGAAAACTCGATGATAAAAATGAAAATAAAGATCTTAAAAAATTAGAAAAAGATATTGTCGACACGGCCAATAAGCTTGGCATAGGTCCGATGGGATTTGGTGGTAAAACAACCCTACTTGGATGTAAAGTAGGTGTTTTAAATCGTCTCCCTGCTTCATTTTATGTTTCAATTTCTTATATGTGTTGGGCATTTAGACGACAGGGCGTGACACTTAAAAAAGATAATTCAATTAATAAATGGTTATACTAAATAGGATCTCAATATGAAAAAATTAAAATACCCGTTTTCTAAAGATGATGTTAAAGACTTAAAAGTTGGCGACATGGTACTTATCTCCGGCAAAATGTATACTGGCCGAGATGCTGTTCATAAACGCATACACGATGGAACTAAACCTCCTATTAGTTTAAAGAATCAAATTATTTATCATTGTGGTCCTGTTGTCTTGGAACATAAAGATGGAAGCTATGAAGTAAAAGCTGCAGGTCCCACCACTTCAATTAGAGAAGAGCCGTATCAATGGGAAGTCATGCGAGATTATGGAATTATTGGCGTGATTGGCAAAGGCGGCATGGGACCAAAAAC
>JABJPQ010000185.1 GCA_018663815.1 Halobacteriovoraceae bacterium
AACATCATTTATTGTAATTTCTTTCTTCATTAGGACTCACTTTTATTTTTTAAGAGGAAATTCTATTTTACTAAGATTATTTCACCTTGTATCGAATGGGTAAAGAATATCATTTAATAGATTAAGAGTTTCTTAATTTTGTGAAATTAGTTTCTAAGGTCTTTTTTATGGTTTGTAAATCTAGGTTCAATATTTTACTAAGTGCCTTGTAGTTTTCTTCTATGTCGGTTTCAATACTATTATCAGTCTCTAGAAAGATTTTATTAAGGGGGACCTCTTTGATGAGAGTAAGCATTTTTGTCGTGTTTAAAGCGTCTGCACTCAAACTTATATAAGTACTAAAATGACGACAAAACTGCTGATAGACTTTAGCGTTACTACGATAACCGTGAATGACAATATTTCCTGTATAGTTAAGCTTTTTTAGGTCTTGTATGCACTCTTGATAGGAGCGAACACAATGAAGTATTATCACTGATATATCAAGTTCTATGGCCAAAGATATTTGTTTTTTAAAAACATCTCGCTGAAGATTAAAGTCTTTATCGCATGTTTTATCAAGGCCAATTTCTCCCAACCCTACAAAGCCTGGGTTAGGAGAGTACTTTTTAAGTTGGGTACTAAACTTATTAAAGTTATGGTTACCAACTTCCCAAGGGTGGATACCATAACTAAAATAACTGGGAAGAGGTTCTATTTTCTCCGTAAGGCTTAATTGGTAGACTTCATGAGTATGTGGGCAATTTGTTAGGTGATGGGTGTGTAGGTTAAGAAACTTATTCATGTGCTATTCTTTTTAGTGCGTAAGCGACAGCAGCAAAGCCAAAGCTTGCGGTTACAAAACTAGCACTCCCAAGCCCTGATTGGCAGTTAATACCAGTTGTTGAGGAGCTTTCTTGCATTTTCTTCGGCAGCTCAGTAGAAGTTACGGTAGGGACTTTGTAGGGATCTTTGTGAAATTTGTAAAAACCATAATTTTTCTTTAAATAGCGTTTTACATGCTGAAGAAGTTTATCATTTATAGTTCTATTTATGTCTCTGATTTCAATTAAGGTTGGATCAAGTCTCGCACCTGTTGCACCTATGGAAATAAAAGGAATCTTTCTTTGAGTGCATTCGTGGATGAGTAATGATTTATTTTTATAAGAGTCAATGGCATCAAAGATAAAATCAAATTGATTGGCAAAAACAAACTCTTTAGTCGATTCAGTAAAAAAGTCGGCGATACAATTCACATTAATTGATGAATTAATTGCCAGCATTCTTTTCTTGATTTCCTCCACCTTTGTTTTACCAATATTTGTAGATAATGCATGGACTTGACGGTTGATATTGCTCTCACAAATTTCATCAAGGTCAACAACCGCTACATTAAGTGCACCACTGCGGGCTAAAGCTTCACATACCCACGATCCAACACCTCCTATTCCTACAACGAGAAAGTGAGCGCTTTGAATTTTTGTAAAGTTTTCTGGTTCAAATAAATTTATAATGCCCTCAAATGCATTGTTCATTTCATATAACCTAAGACAGCTTCAAAACTAAGTAAAAATCCAGGTGAACGGTGAAAATTTGCTTCTTTAGAGAATGTTACGTATGGCGAAGCTTCCATAAAAAGCCATTTACGATAAACAAGTTGCCTGTATGTCGTTTGTAACAAGTAGCTTTGTAAGTTTAATGATGGAGTGCTGGTGGAGATAACGTGGGCATGGTAGGAAAGAGCTTTTGTTTTATCAATTTTATGAAAAAGGGAAGGTCCATTTTTAAAACGAATGGAATAGTCTTCATCATTCCAAAAAACATTATTGACCATCCTCAAAACATGTTTTCTGCTTAGAGATCTGTCAAAATTCATATCGAGGTTGGAGGTAAATCCTTTTGAGTTAACCCACTTTATTTGTTCATCTATTTTTAATATCCACTGTTGAAATACAATTATTTTTTGAGCATTAAATTTACTGAAGACAACCATTGGAACATTAACCAGTACTCCGGTGCTAGTTGAAAAATCGATGCCAGATTTTTGGGCAATATATTTCATACCTGCTGTTAAGTTTGTCTCCTCAATTTCATTGCTCTCACCTATGGATTCCGATGCTTTATTTGTCGCATCATCAAGATCATCATCTTCGCTTTCAATAAAAAGTTGTAATTTTTTTTGGGTCATAGGAAGTATTAGTCGATAGTTAACCTCTGGAATAACATAAGGACCTCCAGCTTCTCTAAAGTAGGTGTCGAGGGTAATTTTTAGCTTAGATTTATTAATCACCTTTTCATCAGTGGAATCTGCAAAAAACTCATCAACATTATTTGAAAGAACTAATAGGTCTTCTGATAGAGTCTCATGAGCTTTATCAATAAAGTTTTTTTGATAATAATCCTTGGCCATTATGGCGCGAGGCAGTACCAATATGGCTAAGAGTATGATTTTCATGATCTATAATGTTAAAAGATAGCATATTAAATGTCTAAGTATTTTTTTCTACGTAGTTAGACAGTGTTAGTTTCTTTCTGCCCCTAGATTAGGTAGACTCTTCAAAACAGCTTTAACTTACAAAGGAGTGCTTTGTGAAAATCTTAATGACTTTAATGATACTAACTTTTACCTTTTCTAGTTTTGCTTTCGAGCTTCAGTTTGAACGTGGTAATGAAATGAATACGACTCAATTAATCGGGAATGTAGAAGTTTCCTGCTTCAATAGTATTGGGAGCAATAGAACGAGAACTTATAATTACTATCGTTGTAATGATCTTCTTTTGAACGGGGGAGACTACGGTGCAGTGATGGTTGTTGACGGTAGTATTGATGCTGATTGGGTTAAATTACAAAGAGAGGGGTCAAGGTATATCAAGGGGTCACGCTTTAACGCTGTTACTGGCAAGTCAAAAAAGAATTATAATATGTGGATTCATAGCGTTTTCCAAAAGCCATTATTAAAAGTGGGTGAAAATATAATTAGATACACATTTACTAAAAAGAAGGTTGTTGTAGCGACTGGTAGTTTTACTGTTTATGTTCACAATGACGTTGTAAGACAGTGTCAACGCTCAACTATTATCAATTATGGACCTTGCCCAAGTGCTTATAGCGCTTGTCAAGAATACTATTACAGACAAAATTACTGTCAATAGTACAGATCAAATTGATGACTTTTTTTAAGGAGAGTTTACTATGAAAGGATTTCTATTAACTTTTTTACTGGCTTTTACAAGTTCCGCTTTTGCTGAGTCAAAAGACATTGCCATTTTGCATGAATCAATTATTCGATTAGAGAAGATCCTCACTTACTATGATACCGATATTGCTAGCTTACTAAAGCGCTATAAAGATGAAGAGCATGTTATTTTTAACCGTGATGAAAGAACTGCTATTAATACCTTTTGGACTCAGTTTATCGATACTCGAATTACCATGCATACTATATATAACGCTCATAGAAGTGAAGAATCGTCTTATACTAAAAGATTAATCCTCTATACCGTGAACCTGCATTTACAACTTTCAGCGGCTACGTTGTCATATAATTTATGGTCAAATGAGAATGCGAGAAAAGCTTTAAATGAAACGAATAAGAATGAAATCCCGCGGGGATCTTTTATTAATCTTGAAAATGAGCTTTTTAGAAGTTTGCGACCTAAGAGTGAAAGTATTGCTTTAGAAATGCCAACAATGTTTCCTGTTTATCAACTCGAGCAAGATGCAAGAAAATTTAAAAATATGCTTAAGCCAAATATGGACGAATTATCTGTTGAGATTGAAAATCTCAATAATATTGCAGAAGCCAGATTTTCCATCTACAAAGGTTTTGTTAAGAAATCTCGTAATGCTCTTACCGTTCAAAAGAGATTTATCGTCTATAAGTTTAAAAATGTATTCTATGCAGTCGTTAAAAAAATATCTACCTGGTTGGGTGATACGAAATCTCGTGAAAGAAATCCTGATAATTACAATGGTCAAACTTTAATTGATCTCAAAATGGCCAAGGAAATGGAAAGAAAAGTTCACCCCGGTGATATCATGATTTCAAGAACAAATTGGTTTTTATCAAATATGTTCTTACCGGGATTTTGGCCACATTCATTTATTTATATTGGAAACAAAAATAAGGTGGAGAAATATTTTAATGATGATGAAGTTAATACATACTACTTTAATAAATGCCTAACATTGAATCTTGCCTGTACTCATCTTGTTAGTTTTCTGGCCGTATCTCCTACTACCAAAAATGCTTGGCAGGCACACCAAGTTAAAGATAAGCATGGGTTTGATAAGGTTTTGATTGAAGCGACTTCTGATGGAGTTCATTTTTCGAGTATCAAACATACTTTTTTGAATGACTATTTGGCTGCAATTAGACCAAAAACATCGAAACTTACTAAAGCGCAATCAATTGAAGATGCGATGGCATCTTTTGGTCTAGAGTATGATTTTGATTTTGATTATACCACTGATGATAGGGTTGTATGCTCTGAGTTGGTAGCTAAGTCATATGCTGCAAGAATTGATAAACCAGATGCACTTGAATTAAACTATGACAGTGATAAAGAAAAATATCTTTCGGTAACAGTGGGACGCTTATCATTACCTGTTGTTAATTTTGTCCATAAAATCTATGACGAAAATGTTCTTAAGCTTAGAGCGCCTCAGTTTGACTTTGTTGCTTTTTTAAAAGGTGACCCAAAGAATAAGGAAGCTCGTTTTTCCACAGAAAAAGATTTCTATGCATCTAGGTTATGGCCAAAATGGGATTTCATGAACTAGAACACTTAAAATAATGCTAAGGATGGAAGAAGAATGTGTTCCATCCTTAATATTAAGTTTAGCCCTGGTTTTTGATCGCTGGAGTGAAGGCTTCCTATGCCAAAAGTCATTTTAAAATTTTCAATTCTTTTTTGATAGATAGCAAGATGAAGCTGGTAATCTTTGTTTGATTCAAGAAACTGTACCTGATCACTAACAAGACCAATAAGGTCATCCCCCAATTTATAACCTAAGAAGTAAGTTCTTTGTATTTGTTTTTCGTTGTTAAGTTGAGTCGCTAAAATGTATTCGTATTCAGCTACACTTGAGCCGGTGTTATAATCATCATGATAAGTATTCCTGAACTCTGAGTAGGAAAATGTACTCAGAAATGGTCCGTAAGCTAAGGCCAGTTTACCAAAACTATAGTCTTTGAACATCTTGCCTTCGCATGCAACATCAGTGCAATCAAAATAAGTAAATTCATCGTATTCAGAAGTGACTTCTTTGTGACCAGCACCTAAGCCAATAAAAGAGATTGGGTAAACCGTTAGTTTTGCATCGTAAGTGGAAACGACAACAGATGAGCTACCAGTAACACTTGGGCGTATAAGCCCATATAGAGGTGATTGGCCGTTGTCACCCCAAAGAATTTGATTGTAACCTGTATCAATAAAGGCATCTCCGCCTAAGCTAGGGTATGACCTTGCAGTTGCTCCATACTTAAAGTCAACTTGCGCTGCTAGATTGCAGGATATTAATAAAGTGAGAATTAAATATTTCAAGAATGATCCTCTAAGCTCATAAAGCCTTGTGGAAAAAATTGTTTGTACGGATCATGCTCGTCTTTAAGTTGTTTAAAAACTTTAAAAGTATTTTGATTCCAAAATGCAGGAATATATTTTTGTTTGATTATTCCGATGCCATGCTCAGCAAAAGGAGAGGCGTTAAGCTTTAATACATGGCCATAAAGTAGTTCTAATTGTTCATGACATAGCTCAACTTGATTGGGTAGTGGCATAAAGTTAAAATGTAAGTGAGCATCTCCAAAATGACCAAAGAGATTGTATTTAATACCAAGCTTTGTAAAGTTTTGATAAATTTTTAGTAGAGTTTCAAATTGAGAAACACTAACCTGAACGTCAGTCCCTTTTTTTACGACACCCATTTGTGAATTCTTCTCAAAGACAGCTCTTGGGATGGAGGCCCTAATATTATGAAACTTTGTCGCTGCTAATTCAAAAACATGATCTTGATCAATATATTCTAGGTTTAATACAAACTGTTCATAAAAATCATTAAAAGACTGCGTTTTAATTTCGAAGAATATGGCATCCATTTCCTTGTTTGGCCGATCGGCCTTTGGTAAATATTCAAATGAGTTGGCATCTATGAGTTCACATAAAATGACCATATTTCTAAACTTTTGTACCTTGTTTATAATTTCAAGGTGAGCTTTTGAATCAACCTCCCATTTAGGTAAAAGTATAAACAAGTGATTTACAGGAAAGTCATCCGTTGTTTTAATTTCTATTTCTGTAATGATACCTAGTTGTCCTTCTGTTCCGATCATAAGGTCTGTTTGAGTTTCTAACCTAGGAAAAGGTGCATTTTTAAAAATATCATACTGGGCATAGTCCTTTTGATATTTTTTAACTTCATTGCTTGTATTTTTTAATGCTATGTCTTGGTTAAGCTTAACTTCATTACCATCAAAATTCAGATAAGTGAGCGAGATGATTTGGGAGCGTAAATTACCAAAGTGAAAACACCTTTCGCCCGTTGCACTTGTGGCGGCTCCTGCCGATATAAGGGCCAGTTCCTCAGTTGGAGAAGTCATAATATTTCTCTTTTTAGAGCGTAAAAAATCTTTGGCATCTTTCCAGCTGATAGCACCTTTAACAATTAAATTTTGAGTAGGTGTAAGCTCCATAGAGCATGGTAATTGAGATAAATCCCCTAATGTCATTTCCTTATTTTTAAAAAAATCGGCAATTTTATCATAAGGAATTACCGTTGATGTTTGGGATGAATAGTAAAAAGTAGGAGCATGAGTTTTAAGATGTTTTTTTAGTTCATCGATTGTTTTGAATGTTTTTTTTATTAAGCTCACTATGATCTCGTAAATACGTATTGATTTTTATCTGATAGTTTTTTGGAAAACTTATATCTATCCATTGAAAAGTTTTGGATATCTTCAGGTTTAGTAATATTATTTTGAATGATGTATTTGGCCATCATCCCCCTGGCCCGTTTCGCTGCAAAACTTATGATCTTTAATTCACCAGATTTAAGTTCCTTAAAAACCGGTGTAATAATCTGAGCATTGAGTTTTTTGGTATCTATAACATTGAAGTACTCTTGGCTGGCACAATTAATAAGAACTTTTTCTTTGGCCAGTTCAAGCTTAAGAGTATTAGTGACGTCTTCTTGCCAGTATTCATATAGGTTTTTATAGTCAAGAAACTTATACTTTGTCCCCATTTCCAAACGATAGGGTTGAATAAGATCCATGGGTTTAAGCACTCCATAGAGACCGGATAAAATTCGTAATTGACTTTGAGATCTTTTAAGTTGAGTTTGATTAAAAGACTGGATATCAAGGCCGGTGTATGTGTCACCATTAAAAGCAAAAACAGCTTGTTTACTTGTGCTAGGATTATACTGATTTTTAAAGTTTTGAAAGCGCTCAAAATTTAATTCACTTAAGTTTGCACTCAATTTCATTAGTTTTCCAACATCATTGGCCTTAAGTTTTCTTAGCTCTTTAGCAAGTTTATTTGTTTTGCTTAAAAAGTCTGGCTTAGACTGGAGGGGAGCTTGGCACTCGTTTGTAAAATCAAGCTTTTTAGCAGGTGAGACAACAACGATCATATTTTATTCCTTTGCATTATTTATAGCAAGACTCTATCAATTTGCAAAAAAAAAAGGCCCTATTAAATAGGACCTTTTGCTTAATAATTCTTTATAGATTAGAAGCTTTTGAAAAGGCTAATTCCGCCACCAAGTTTGTTGGTTGCACGCATAGCTGATGGGTTATGAGCTAAATAGGGATTGAGTGTCATACCAGCAACCTCAGTTTCAATACCAACATAAATGGCTTCAGTCGTATCATCTTTTCTGATGTTATTATCAGCAGTACCTGGAACATGCTCTAAGTATCCATCATAAACTAGCTTAAATGCATAATTTTCAGATAAGTAAGTATTATAATAAGTGAT
>JABJPQ010000534.1 GCA_018663815.1 Halobacteriovoraceae bacterium
AACTCCATACTTAAATCTTTTAAGCTCATCCGTATTATGGGGATAAAGAATGAGTGCACAGGCCATCATCTCAATGGCCAAAAGCTCATGATTAGCAAAAGTGTGCAAGGCAATAGCTTTTTTTTCAACCTCGTGAAAGTGTCCTTTGGGAAATCTTAATTTTTTAGTAGAAAACTGGATGCGATTTTCTCTCGCGGGTAAAGCAGGAATATCAAACGCTATCGTTTCTCTAAATTTAACGCAAGCAATATGAGTTAATTTGTCTGCTAAGGATTGGCCTAATAAAATTTTCTTACAATACTCATCTAAATACATAGCATCTTTATAGAACGAATTATCCTTTTTTAAAAGCAGAAGCTATGCTCTTTTTCGGACGTTTTACAGAGGTTTTCTTGGAACGTCTCGCTGATGAACTTCTAGAAGATTTATTATTTTTACTATTTTTATTGTCAGGAGACTTAGATTCAGACCTTCCTCTTCTGTTTCCTCTATGTCTATTACCCCGTCTTCTTTGAGCAAAACAGGTTTCGCAAATATTAAACTTTGATTCATCTTCGATTTTAACACCACATGACGAACATTTTTTAGAAACCTTTTCTGACAGCAGTTGATTTAAACGCTCAACGGCCATCATTTTATTTTCGCCCAATTTATCTTGCTCAAAACTAAAGTAATTATTTTCAAAATGCCGTGCTAACCACTGATAAAGTTCAACACACTTAATGGCCGTTTCGAGGTAATCAATATCATCTGAAGAAGCATCTACCTCTTCATTAATGATCATTTTTTTACCTACATAATGATTAAGTATCCAAACATAATATTGAACATGTTCAACTAGTCCTTGATTAACGGGGGCACAAGCGAAGCCAAATACCTCAGCATCAGACATTGACTCCAATGAATCTGAGTCTTCGACTGTTTCGGCCAACTCAATCATCTCTTTTAAATCAACACAATAAAATGGCTTATCAAAGCTCATCGTATTAAAGAGTCTTAGAAACTCCGATAAGCTTAGCACCTTTAAATTATTTTCCTCTAAGGCCATATTCACTGACCTAAAGATATCCAGATCAGGACCTACCATCGCTAATTTTTTTTGTTCCAGGTCACTCTCCAAAGCATCTCGTACAATTTCAAGTCCATCTTCAACCTTCATTAAAGTTGTTACAAAGCCCTCGGGAAACCTCTGAAACCGACCCGCTCTTCCCGCGATTTGTTTAATCTCAGAATGGCTAAGTGGATACTCCTTACTGTTAAAAAACTTAGATGTGGCAGAAAAAATAATCCTTTTTATAGGGAGATTCATTCCCATAGCAATGGCATCTGTGGCCACCATAATATCTGTTTCACCTTCATCAAATTTTCTGGCTTGCTCTCTTCTCACTTCCGGGCTTAACCGTCCATAGACAATGGAAACCTTAAAATTTAAATTCTCAAGATCTCGTTTGTACTTAAGCGCATTTCGACGAGAAAAAACAATTAAAGTATCATTTTTATCTAGATCATATAATTTAAGTTGTCTTGGCATCACAGACAAACTGGTCATTCGTTCATAATTACAAACTTCAAGTGTATCACCAGTTAACTTTAATATTTTTTCAACTAATTCATAAACGGAGTGATCGCCACAAACATGAATCTCTTTAGCATTAGAATTAACCAATGCTCTTGTCCAGGCCCAACCTCTTTGAGGATCTGTAATCATTTGAATCTCATCAATAACAACACAATCAAATGTATCATGCAGCTTGGCCATTTCAATCGTGGAAGAAAAGTGAGATGCTCCCTCCACTTCTATAACCTCTTCACCTGTCAGCAAGGTTGTTGGAACACCTTTTTCATTTAATGTATCAAAAAGTTCACTAGCTAATAGCCTAAGAGGTGCTAAATAACAACCACTCTCGGATTTAGCTAAGGCTTGAATCGCATTATACGTTTTACCTGAATTTGTCGGTCCCATATGATAAATAACACGGCGATTTTTTGAGCGTGCCGTAGAGTGGATCCAAAACTGGCCCAAATAGTCTCTTAAAATAGTTGCGGAAATATCTTTTCTTTTAAAAGAGAGAATAGATCTTAGAAGTTTTTCAAAATCTCTCGTGAGGGTTTTTGGTTGTCTCCAAATACCTAAACCAATTTGCATAAAAAATCGTTCATACTCGTTATCATTAATAAGGTCAGGCGAATGGCCTGCATCTGTTAAGATTCCAAGATAAAACGTTTTTAACCTTTCACGATAAACATTTCCCAGCTCAGAGCCAGCACCAAACGTGCGCTTGAAGTGAGACTTAATATCTGCATCTAGTTTATTAAGTGATCCTCGTTTAAGTTTGTACCTCACTTTAGAAAAATCTTTATCCATCTTTTTTCTAAGTTTACTCACAAAATCACTGATATAAGATATTTTCTCATGCAATAAAAGTTCTTCTAATCGAGTTGCTCCCTCGTCTATCAAAAGCTTTTGTTCTTTATATACCATATCTCGTAACTTTGCTCTGAAGTCAGCAATACACTTTACACAATGACAAGAAAGATCCGACTGCTTTAGCTCAATGGAAAAATTATTTAACAATTGCTCTTGAGATGAAATATGCTTCTGTTTGATTTCTTCAATCCAATCAGTAAAGGAAAGAACATAATTTGCAATAAGCTTTTCATCGACAACATGACCTTCTGAGAGAGGAAACTCTTCAACATCCGGAAACAAATAATCATCCACCGTGCAAACCTGAATGATATTATCTCGATTAAAAATTAAGGCAAACTTTCCAAAGTCTTTTTCAAAAAGAGTTTCTAACGAAGAATGTTCCTTAAATAAGTCTAAGGAACATATTGCTATTTTTTTTAAGGCATTTAATATAAGGTATGAATCTTTAAGAGATCGAAGATCCTCCTCATCTCCATCAAATTGGGTTCTAATAAGAACTTTTCTGGAGGCTTCTAGATTTTCTTCAATCTCATCAAATAATTTAATTATTTCCAATAATACTCTACTTTCCCATCTCAATCGCAAACGCAAGGCCTAACCGAGCAAACTTCTCAGCATGATCTGCATTTCCAGCTGATGCACCATGATCAATGGTATCTTTTTTGGAGTGTATCACACTATTGATATCCCCCATAGTAGATTCAAATGGCATAGAAGCAGGATATCCAGCATTATGCCATGAAGCATGGTCGGAACAAGCATAACCGCACTTCGAGTATCCCCAAGTTACGTTTGATAGGTACTTATCAATAAGAGCACCCATAAATTTTGTTTGCGCTTGGTTGGTATAATCGCTCATAAAAACAATATCTAAGTTTGAGCTTCCGTTGTGATTTGTCATATCAAACTGAACAACACCAACAACATCTTTCTTATCATTTTTAAAATCTTTTGCGATTGCCTTTGAACCACGTAAGCCTACTTCCTCAGCTGCATAAGCCATAAATTGAATTGTTCGCTGGGGCTTATAATTATTATCCATTAAAACTTTTATGATCTCTGTAACGGTCGCAATCCCAGATGCATTATCATCAGCTCCTGGCGCTCTAGCTTTTTCTTTTCCCCACCATCCTGCAATTGAATCAGCATGACCGCCGATAACAATAATTTCATCGGCCTTGGAAGAACCTGCAATGGTCATAATCACTGATGGCTGTTTCCAACTGCTGTGATTAAAAAATTCTACCGTTGTATCAGATCGGCCCTGAGATAGTTTTTCCCAGAGACCTTTAATATGAGCCTGAGATTCTACACCAGTTTTAGAGTTGTAGTAGCGGTTATGAAACTTAGAAAGGCTTATAATTGTTTCACGTATCGTAAGTTCATTAACTTGAGTAAGCATTGATTCAACACGAGGTGTCTCTGTCATTGTATACTGAGTAAAAAGCATATTCTTTGCTGTCTTTCGCGTTTTATTATTCTCTAAAACGGCCAAAGCTTCAGCTTTTGATTCGTGGAATACAAATCCACCACATCGTTTATGATCTTCATGCATCATATGCGATAGGTTTTCGATATCTGATTCTTTAATTTTAAGAACTGTAATACCTGAATTGGCAGCCATTTTTTTCACAGACACTAACGACTTTTGCGAAGATGCAACAGCGTCAGAGTCAATCGTAACGTAAATTTCTTTGTCTGCAGCAACTGCCGCTAGACTAAACATTAATAAAATCATCCATAATTTATTCATAAAAACATCCTTTGTCTTTTGTTGTACAAGTTAATCACAAAATTATTTCATCGAAAACAAACTTCATCTGACAAGTTAATT
>JABJPQ010000508.1 GCA_018663815.1 Halobacteriovoraceae bacterium
CAGCGACTACTGGTGGATGCGACTGTAGGGAAAAGAGGTTCAGAAGAGAGGCAAGACTTCTTGGATCAGTGGTGGGGTACTCAGCAAAGGGCAAAGATGTATTACCAAAGTATTCGGGTTTAAATATTTTAGTGAAGGATCATTTTTATAGAAAAGATCATACGAACACACCAAAGCAATATGGTAACTCAGCAGTTGTGTTTAAAAAAGGGATTAATAAAAGAACAACGTTTAGTCGTGATGATAGCCTTTCAATGTATCCATTTAGAGAAAGTGTTGTTTTGAATTCAATGCAATTTAAGCCTAAGAAAAAGAAAAAAGAAAAATTTAAGTGTGATTCAGACTATTGTGAAGCTCAAATCTGGGGAAAGGTGGGGGTGGGCGATGTAGCCTATGCTTTGATACCAGAGGGCAAAGATGTTCCAAGTGCGTTCATCGCGCGAGAAATACCAGTTTATCGAATTAAAAGTGGGAAAAAAGGAACATTGGGCTGGGAGAAAGGAGAGTTACTTTTTGACCCTAAGTCTAAAGAGGGGATAGGGCTAGTTGAATCGGAAAAAAAATCTATCGAAATATCACGATTCTGTATTGATTGTAAGCCTGTTGTTAAAAGAATTAATGACCATGCTTTTTTTCCAAAGTGGGACCTTGCTAGTTTGAAAAAACGTCATGCAAAAGAAAAAAACATTGATGTCAAAAGAGAGATCTATGGAGAAATAGTTCAAAGAAAACATGAAAGCGATAAAGAAAAAAAAGACTATATTTTTTCTAACTACAAAGATCAAAGCAATGATGAAATAAGCAGAGCTATTTCATTACAGGCAATGGCGACTTACCCTAAAGATAAGCGTACGAAAATGAATCTTTTAAAGGTCTTGGGGCACATAAAAGATGCAGAACGAGAAAGTAGTAGATATGCTCGTTGGGGGACTTCAAAAGCAACGGCACCTGAAATTATTATCGCACTTTCAATGGCTACGGAAATGGACGAATTTAAAGAAGATAAGGAGGTTCAAAAGATTTTGATGAAAGCTGTTAAAAAATTTCCAAAATTTAAAAAATATTATGATTATTTCTCAAATGAGAAGGGTCTTTGTGAACAGTGATATTATTGATTAATTTCCGCTTCTTTTTTATTATAGTAATAATAAGTAGAACCGGCTTTGTTGACTAGCTGTAGCCCAGCAGCCAGTGAAATCGCTTTGATTGGTTGATCAAGGTTTTTACACATGAGATAGTATGATAAAATCCCAACGAGAGCTCCTCTAGGAACAGCAGTCAAGTTCCACTCAGCATCAAAGATAAAGCGATCGAGAAGCAAGCTTCCTGATGTTGAGTTCGGCTGACCATTTTTATCTAGCCCAAGAGATTCTTTATACATCATATCCTCAATAGAGTCAGTAAGTTTTGCAATAACAAGTGGGTCATCTAGCATATACTTATCAATTTTCATTATTTCATTTTTTCCAAGAGAAGTTGTTTTTTGTTTGCCCTGTAGTGTTTCGAGAATATTTTTACCAGCATCAGAAACAGAATCAACTATTTGCTCAATATTGCTTTTGTTCTTTTCATACTCGACAAGTCTGGAGATAAAGTCTTGATAGTTAGCTTGCTCTTGAACTTTTTCAAGGTGATCCTTAGCAGACTTTCTGTCATTATTAAAAAAGACAGTGTAGATTCCAGCCTCTATGCCACTAACTTTATTTGCTGCTAAATAGCTTTTTCCCATCTTAGTTGCGATATTACCATCTGGGCTTTTAGATATTTTTGCCCCCCACTTTGATATTAAGTAGGACATGAAAACTTCATAGCCAAGCTTTTTTGCCCAAGTTAAGTTCTTGGCTTCATTCCAGTGTGCCTCAGCAAATAATAATGTCGTTGTAGAGATACCAAGAGTAAGTGATATTGTTGAATAAAGAGCACCCGCCTTTAAGTGCTCAGGAGTAAGGTTTTTAGATTTACAACTATTAAAAATTTCTGTTCTTCTATTTCTTCTCTTTATTGCGTGCTCTTTAGCTTTTTTGTTGGCTAGCTGATGAGAGATGGATGGGGTTTCTTTTTTCAATTTTGCATACTCCTGATTGTAGTGTTTAATTTCGGACTTATGCCTTTTATTTAATATAAGCTGGTTAATAGTATTTAACTTTTTCTTCTGGGAAAATTTTTTGATAAGACTGTCTATTTTGTTTTGTCGTTCAGCTTTTGAAAGCGCTCTGAGTCCAGAAATATCATCTAGAAGGTGCATAAGCTCCTTGTTGCTCTTGATATTCTTTTCCAGAGTTTGTTTTAGTTTTTCAAGATCGCTTTTGCTAATGCTATTAAGATTTATTCTCTTTAAAAGTGTAGACTTTAGTGAGCGTGGCAAATCTAATTGTGATATCCACTCTCGTTTCATTTTAGTATTTTTAGGAGAGGGTTTATTCTTTAAATGTTTTTTTGTTTTTATTTTTTTTGCAAGTGGCTTTACTAGTGATAAAGAAAGAGGAGCAACCACTACGATCGCATCTTCTATACACTCATGAATATTGTTTTTTGCATTTGCATGACTTTTTCCACACTGTAAATTTTTAGTATCGTGGTATTCAACATGGTCAAACTTCTCTTGGCACTTCGACATTGCCCCTTGTATTAAGCTGTAGGACAGTGTTGCATGGCTACTTAGTAACGTTGCACCCGCACTAGTTTTTATGGCGGCGGAAACGGAACGTTTGGCTTTTATTGCCTTGGCAGCATTGCCTATAATTACAAGTGGACCACCGATTAAAAAAAGACCAAGGCCTGTAACAATTTCTCCGCTTAAATCTACTAATTCTTGAGTCTCATCCCTAATACTGGATTGTTTTTCAAGGCATGAAATACTTCCTAGGTATCTAGAGGCATAAATTGCTAGAGCCTTATCTTTTTTCTTGAGTCCTTTTATTTTTAAAAGGGCACTCCCATCATTTGAGATGTTCTCTGAGAGAGTTATAGGTGAAGTTTCTAAGTCCTCACATTCTGGTGCATAATTCCCTGAATTACACTTCGCAACAAGTGTTAAGTGAACAAGTTTTTTCTTTAGCTTTTTGTGTGTTAGCGATAGCTGATCTCTAAGAGTTTCTTTAACTATGCTTTGATAAACTAAATCATTGTCTTGTGAGATCCTTATGTCTGTCATTTTGTCATTAAATACAGTCCCTGTGACCCAAGGAAAGAGTGATTCAATAGAAGATTTTTCTTGTGAGAAATTCTTTATTTTTTGATACTTTTGTTGTGACGATAAAGCAGAGTACGGTCCAGTAGAAATTGCATTTAAGGAAATTTTTCTTTTTTCTTTTTTAAGAAAAAAAAGTTTTTTTAAGGCTTCGGCGGTTCTTTTAGAGTGCATTTCTAATAAATCTGGCAATTGTTTACATTTGGAAAATGCCTGACACGATTTGAACAGTTCAGGAGTAACCATTTTTTTACAGGCAAAAGAGTTAATATTATTTTTTCCAAATATTAATGAAATTGATTTAATACTTTCTAAGATTTTTTTTTGAGATTTCGCAATCCTGTTAAGGTTTGAATAATAATTAGAAGTAATAATATTTTGCAGATAAATATGTGGTAATTTATTAATTGCTGAGTGACTTCGCAAATATTTTTTTGCTTCTACAGCAGTAAAATTTGAGCAAATGGGGCTTAATTGAACAAATTGTGAAGGTTGAATATATCTTTTACTGTAAAACGAATCCAGATCAATATATTCAATTTCAAACAAACTTCTTTTGTCCAGGTGGTTGTCTCTGAGACAAGCCTTGGAGGAACTTTCTCCGATGATATTATCAGTGAATCGATTTCTTATTTTATGAATGGAGTTTTTAAATAACCAAGAGCAATTACTTGCTGTTGGGGTAGAGTTTGACCTATCTTGACATGACATACGCTTATGGTTTTTCATTAATAAGCTATGTGAAGAACTAGATAAAAACCTGAGTACGTCTTTCGCACTGCTGATCGTTGGTTCAGGTGAGTTGCTATGAGAATCGTTAGTCCACCCTAGGCTAAGTATGTAAATAAGGAAGAGTACTTGTTTTCTTTTCAATTTAGTCCTGTTTAAACACTTAATATTACAGTTATTTATCGGACAATTTGAATGGGACTTTAGTTGTGAGACTAAGGTTTAAGGCTAGTTATTACGTAAGAGTAATAAATTTCTTTTTGCAACGTTTTGAATAC
>JABJPQ010000510.1 GCA_018663815.1 Halobacteriovoraceae bacterium
TGTAACTTCTCACTTTTTTTCCAATCGCCCCCTTTGAAATCTTAATTCGCTCCGCTCATCACGATTTCAAAGGTTTATATTAAATTAAAATCTCAGGTTCCAACTTTCCTAACATAGGGGGCTACCGGATTTTCAATTTCATTGTAGTGAGGAGTCAATTAAGAATAAAATGTGGAGCGATTGTGAGCAGTCAGTTAAACCTAAACTTCCTACAGCTAAAGGTCGTAAGGGGCAAAGTGACGAAATTCAATATAAATATGATTGGGTCGCACATACAAATGAGGTAAGGGCCTATTTTGAAAACCTCGGATATAAAGTAGAACTTGTGGATCAGCCGTTACCTGTATATTACGAAATGAAAAATCATTATTTTGATTCAAATGGAAAAAAAATTGCAAGTATAAAAGAAAAAAAATATTTCTTTCCATCCTATGTTAATTCAGTATTAATGAATGAAAGTGTGGGAATGCCTGTCTACTCAGAATATGCCAGTGATAAATTAAACAATAAGGCAATTCAGTCGTATAAAAAGTATAAAAACAAAGTAACTCCATTAGAGCAGTCATCAAGTATTTTATTGGATGGTGGACCTCATTGCTGGACAAGTAATTTATTAGAGATTTGATAGAATTGATTTATGAGCGAATAATACATCTGAGGACATATATTAAAAAAAACAAATGCCCAGCAATTTCTGAGCTTTTTTTATTTCTAAAATCTAACGAGACAGCCAGAAACAAAAAAGCCCAAGTGGGTTAAGTGAGGGCTTCTTCTATTTAAACTTACGAAAGAGATTAAAGTTAAAATGGAGTGAGGGATTAGACGACTTTGGAACTATGTGCACGCAATTTCAGTTACTTAATTTCAACTAACTCACTATTCAATTTAAACGTTTTAGCGTAAACTATCCACGTATGAATAAACCAATAAAACTAGATTATTCAATTATTGAGTCAGACTCTGAAGAGCTATTATATTCAGCTTTAAAAGAGAAACTTAAACTAAGTTTTGAATTAAGAATTGAGTCTCATGAAAATGCGAGAAAACTAGTAGAGGACCTATCTCAAGCTGGCCAGGAACAACGTGCAAGATCTAAGCAAGCTTCTTAAAACACTTTTAGCAAATGATATTGATTTTGTACTGATAGGTGGATTTGCTGCTGTTGTACATGGCTCTACTCTGGTTACTCAAGATCTAGATATCTGCTCAGCCATGTCAATAGAGAATATCAATAAGTTACGTTCTGTCTTAAAAGACTTAAACCCAACTCATAGAATGGATCGCAAGGCTAATTTATCATTTTTAGATCACCCTAAAAGTCTTGATGGTTTAAATAATATATACCTTGATACTGATCTAGGAATTTTGGATATTTTATCCGCTACTGAGCCGGCTGGAAATTTTGAAACTATTAAAAAAAATGCTATTGATATTCCTTTATATGGATTCACTTGTAAGGTGATATCAATTGATGATTTGATTAAAGTAAAAACTGTAATGAATCGGCCGAAAGATATACAAGCTGTAATTGAGCTTAAGAAAGTTAAAGAACTCGAAAGTAAATAAACTTCAAAAACAAAAAAGCCCAAATTGGTTAGATCTGGGCTTCTTCTATCTAAGCCGAGAAGAGCCCTTTTCTAGAAAGTGACACTAGAGCACCAAAGTGTTAATTAATTTGTGAATAAATGACATTTAGCCTCATAATATACTATAAAACGACATTCGTGGTATAATATATCAAAAACTAACATATTTATGAACAAACAGCGAGGTCAAAAATGGCACCTAAAAAATTAGATAAATTATATTTTAGCTCGTCTGACAGGTCAAATCGAGAAGTGATTAGAAGGCTTAAAGAAGAAGGAAAGATTAGAAAGATTGGACCCAAGCTTTTTACTTCAATTAATAATGAGAAGGAGCTTGAGACTTATCTTAAAAAAAACTGGAGCCAAGTTTTAGATAAATTATACCCGGGTTCCCATATTAGTTTTAGAACAGCATTTGAATTTAAACCATCGGAAGTGGGGTATTTATTCTTAACGTCCTCATCTGAAAGATTAATTGAATATCCAGGATTAAAAATAAAGTTTGTAACGGGCCCAAAAACAATTTCAAGTGATAGCTCTTTTATTGGGAGTTTACAGGTATCTTCATTCGAAAGAGCAATCTTAGAGAATTTATCGACAGTATCTAGTAAGTGGTCTTTTCGGAATATAGATCAAATAGAAATTGAAAAAAAACTAGAA
>JABJPQ010000511.1 GCA_018663815.1 Halobacteriovoraceae bacterium
AAATACTGCGGAGGATGAAAAAAACTATATTACGCAAACCCATGAATGGTGGGAGCAGGGTATACATTTTGACTTTGGTATATTTATCAATCAAAGCACCTACGTTGGAAATATCGGAGTTCACTCGATATCATGGGCTAATAATAACTGCGAATTAGGTTATTGGATCTTAGGGGACTTCGAGGGGCAAGGTTATATAAGCGAAGCAGTTCTTCTATTGGAAAAACACTTATTTGAGGTTGGGTTTCATCGAATTCAAATAAGGTGCTCTGATTTAAATGAAAAATCTGAGCGTGTTCCCATGAGATGTAAATATCACCTTGAAGGCATTTCACGAGAGGATGCTATTGAGAAAGGTGAGTACAGAAATACCAAAACATTTTCGAAACTAGTTACAGATATTGAGGAGTTCTAATGTCACATTTTAATAAAGTTGCAAATGAGTGGGATAGTGAAGGTAAAACGAAGATGATGCAAAAATTGGCATCAGAAACGCTTAAAAAGTTAGCGCTTTCATCCAAGGTTGATATGATGGACTTTGGCTGTGGCACGGGGTTATTTGGACTAGAGTTTATCGAATATGCAAAATCTCTTAAAGGAATTGATGTTTCCGCTGGCATGCTGGAGGTGTTTGACCGCAAAACAGATCAGCAAACAGAAATATCTTCCTTAAAATTAGATTTGGAAGCAAATGAGCTTGAAGACACATTTGATCTGATAGTTTCTTCTATGGCATTTCATCACCTAAATACACCGTTGCAAGTGCTGTTAAAGTTAAAAAAAGCTCTAAGAGCTGGTGGCAAAATTGCTATTGTTGATTTAAATGAAGAGGATGGCTCGTTTCACCCTGATAATGAAGGCATGGGAGTTAAGCACTTTGGGTTTTCCCAAGCAGAGCTAAGCTTGTGGGCCAATAAAGCAGGGCTCTCAATCGAGCACTCGTTTATCAATAATATTGCTAAAAATGGAAAAGAGTATAAGCAGTTTTTAGCGATCTATTCGTAGATAATCCCACCATTTAATAATAATTAAGTTTTTTTCATTTTTGAAATCACCGAGAAACTCATTTCCCTTATTTCAATACCTTAGGGTGTTTATAATTTGGTCAGTACTGGTAATCACAACTAAGTAGGGAAAAGTATAGAATAATCATTGTAAACTAAAGACAAAAAGATAAAAAAGGTTTTTTTTAATGAAATTAATTTTAGTTTTTGTTCTTCTTACCAAGGTGAGCTTAGTTCTTGCAGCGATCCAGTATGATGATGAATTAAATGAATTATATAATAAAGCCCAATTGGTGAGTCATACGTGTCGTCCTCAGAGTTGCTATCGTGAAGCTGCTGACTTACTAAGCTCATATAAAAAAATACGCAAAGAAGCTTTTTTCACCTTACAAAATCCTAAAGCAACAACTTTCGTTCTCTCTCATGGATTTACAGAAAATCCTCAAAAGCTAAAACCATTTGCTGACTTTTTAGTCGACAAAGGATTTAACGTTATTGTGCTCCAACTTTCAGGACACACAATTCAATCAAAAAAGTTTATGAACTTTGAGAAGCTTAAAGCTAAGTATTGGTTAAGCGATATTGAATTTGGTTCAACAGTGGCTAATATCATTTCAAATAATGTCGTACTCGCAGGATTCTCATTGGGAGGGTTATTGTCTATTTATCAAACTCTCAAAGCGCCTGAGCAAGTAGATGGGCTTTTTCTTATGTCTCCAGCATTGGGTCTTTCAGGAATTAAAAATATAGTGACATGTTTACCGCAGTCTTTTTATGAGCAAGATCTTTTTGATTATTTTGCGACTAAATATTCTCCCGGAAATGATTCAAACAAAATAAAACAAATGATGATTGGTGGTTGTAAAATAAAAGAAATTAATCAGAAAATGTTAGATTTTCAAGAAAGACAATTTTTGATGGATGAGTCTTTTCTGGTAGCGCTGGATCGAGAATCTGATCAGTCCCTTCGTAAAAGAGTCCTTAGTGATATAGATGTACCGATCTTACTTATTAATTCGGCATATGATGAGGTTATAGGTTTTGATAATATTGATACTCTTGCTCAAGCTCAAGCTCAAGTGGAGTCTGAACAGTTAATGTATTATGTAAATAAAACAGACCGATCAATAATTCATAATTATGCAAATGTATTTTATTATGAAACACCTTTTGGAATGAAGGTATTATATGACTTTGATAAGTTTATGGAACTAGTAGTCCCTTAGTTGTGTCTTTTCTCTTTCATTTATTGAAATACTGGATATTTAAATTAAAACTGTAAGCAGAGTGCTCGCAGTCACCATTATCATTATCCCCTGTTGTTATAAACCCCATCGTAATATTTGGAGATTGACTTGCAATGCCAAGTTTAATTATTTCTTCAGAGGGAATATCTAAGCTAATCTGTCCTTGGGTATCAGTTTCAGGTATATGACATTTTTGGTTATACTCAGGCATACTAGGGTTAAGTCCAAGGCAATATCTTGAATTTAGGTTTGAAATATAAGGTAAACCATAAAGGCCATTACTTCCTAGCCAATTATACTCCACAAGTCCTGTCTCAGTAACTCGTAAACCATTAATTGCAAAACTATCATGACCTGAGTTTGTAGCATAGTTTTGGGAAGACATGACAACGTAATTATCAAAAGTTAAAATAACTTCATCATCATAAAACATCT
>JABJPQ010000430.1 GCA_018663815.1 Halobacteriovoraceae bacterium
GAACTCATGCTAAATTGTTGGTGAATTCGGCGCCGTATCAAGAGTTTATCGCTCAATTAAACAAAGTTCATTAATTTAGTATGGCAGCTTAAGATTTTTTAGGTATGATAGTGGGTAAATTATAATTGAAAGGAGTCAATGATGAAATTTAAGTCCATAGGCGTGTTAGCCTTGTCAGTGTTTGTTCTTTATGGATGTTCAAAGGCAACTTCAAAGCCTCAGTATAAGTATCGAAAATCAGTCGGTGATGGTGTCGCAGCAAGTACTGGTAGCGTTAAAGTGACACACAAAGAACTTTATGAGGGAATTGAATCAGAGCTATATGAAGCTGAGATGAAGATTTTTGATATTAAGTTTAATAAATTAAATGAATTAATTATTCAAAAGCTAATTAAGAATGATCCTAGTTCGAAGGGAATGACCCGGGATCAGTACTTTGATAAACATATTGCTGGAAAGCTGAAGGTCTCGGACAAAGAAGTTAATGCTTTTATTAAAGAAAGAAAAATTCCAACGAAACAAATAAATCCACAGGTGCGAGAAAAAATTGTTAACTATCTTTCAATGCAAAAGAAGGATGACGCGATCAAGTCGTGGCTGGGGGAAAAAACAAGTAAAAGTGGTATTGAGATCTTTTTTGAAAAACCAGAACGTCCAACATTTGATGTGAGTGTCGGAAATGCACCATTTTTTGGTGGTGAAAATGCAAAAGTTTCAATTGTTGAGTTTTCTGATTTTCAATGCCCATTTTGTGCTGAGGGTGCCAAAATCCTTAAAAAGCTGAAAGCAAAATATGGTAAGAAAGTAAAAATTGCATTTAAACAATTTCCACTTCCATTTCATACACAAGCAAAAAAAGCGGCCATGGCTTCTTTATGTATGCACGAGCAAAAGCCAGCGTTATTTTGGAAAATGCATGATAAAATGTTTGCAGGACAGGACAAGTTAGGCGTGGATGAACTAAAAGAATCGGCTAAAGCCTTAGGTGCTGATACAGCTAAGTTTGATAAGTGCCTTGATGATAACAAATACATGGGGCAAATAGAAAAAGACATGCAACAAGGTAAAAAAGTAGGAGTAAAATCAACTCCAACATTCTTTGTTAACGGAAAGCTAGTTGCAGGGGCCCTTCCTTTAGATGTCTTTTCTGAGCTAATTGATTCAGAATTAGCTAAATAATCTAAAACCTTTCTCAGGGGAGAGTTTCTCTCTCCTGGAAATTTCTTCCTGGCCACCATTCCTCTTTTTAAAAGTGCTACAATTTAGCATGGGTATAGTACCCTTATGAGGAAATCGATGAATAACGTAGATTTTGGAAATAAAATTAATCGTCAAAATGAGATCTATCAGAAAACGCTGCAAGAAAGTCGACGTGATCATAATACGGAAGTTGAAAACCTAAAAAATACCCATGAATACCGAGAAACGAAACAAAAAGATGTTCACTCAAAGCAATTAGGTAAAGTAGAGAAAGGTTATATAAAATCACTTGATCGAGTAAAAAATGATCAAAAACAAGAGCTCATCGTCAAAAATAAGCAATATGAAAAAGCATTAAATAAAAATACCGATGAGTTTCATGAGATAAAAAAAGGTAATTTAAAAAATTGGGATAAAAAATTCAAAGACCTCAAAGGGGAGTTTGATGATAATCTCACTCAAAATAAATCTGAAAATAAGCTTGCGCAAGATCAATCCAAAAAAACTTATAGTGAAAATCTTGCGAGCTCAAAAGCAAGTTCTGAAAAAGAAATTGGTGCCTTTATTGAGACAACAGATAAGAGCGTAAAAGATGCTAACTCTCAAACTCGAACTGAAAAATTAAGCCTATTAAAAAAACATGAAATGGTCAAAGCGGAACAGGCAAAAAGAAATTTTCTTAAGAATAATGCCATAAAAGATTCACACGATGACAGGGCATTACAAACAAGAAGATATTTAACGACAAAAGATAATGCGGAAAGAAACTTTAAAGATTTAACAACTAAAACAGATAAAAGAATTGATACAGAAATTATTCAACGGGAAGCTAAGTCTAATGAAGCAAATGTCGCAGAAAATAGACGAAGTAATATCGCTTTTTCTGAACGCTACGATGATCTTTCGCGAAAATTTGAAAAAGATGTTCGAAATCTTGACTACAAAAAAAGAGCAGAGGATGTTTCTCGAGGTGAAACGAGTAAGGAAATTCAAGATAAGTATAAAGAGAATTTAAGAACTCAGATTGATCTTCAGCGAGAAACTCAAATGAAAGAGCGTTTTGATGTTGAAGATGCCTATTCAAAGCGACTAAGAAATACGGTGAGTTCTTATCAAGATACACTTAGAGAAAGGCGAATTGATAGTGGTGCCCGAATAAGTAAGGTTGAGGCAACACTTACTGATATTAATAGGAGCGACAAGTTTAAGGATCGTCAGGCGCGAGAGCGAACAGCTCATGATCATCAAGTAGGAATGAAGTTTTTAAATGAGCAAAACTCACTTAAAGAGTCTAGTGCGAGGACGCTGACGAATCAAAAGGTACAGTCTTTAAAAGAGAACTTTAATAAAGGGTTAAAAAGAGCTCAGGAACAATCGGATAAGAGTCTTGCGCTAACTCGAGATGCGATGCTGGCTGACAAAAGGATTTTAGCAAATCGATTACATGAACAAAACTCTGAAGTGAATGCTAATCTAAAAAATGGTTTCCAAGAAAAGATTGCTAAAATTTCAGACGGGTATGAAAAAAGAATCCAAGGTTTAGAATTACAAAATAAGCTCATTCAAACCAGTGCCCACGATAATGTTAGAGATATGGTGCGAAAAACAAATGTTGAGATTGCAAGGCAACAAAAAGAAGCGCAATCATCTGCTAGAACCCAAGTGAAAAATGAAAAAGATACTAGCAGACAAAAAGAAATGGAATTAAACAGAAAGATTCAGGATCTGCAAAAGAATTTTGCTCAAAAGATGAATGATCAGTCACTTGCAAACCGTAAGAAACTTAAAGATAACCAGTTTAAGGCAGATCAAAAACGACACTCTGAAGCTAATAGATATGAAGGTATTATAGATCAAAACAATAAATTTACCGCCAGAGAGTTTCAGCGACTAAAGCTTGCTAGTGAAACGGAAAGACAGAGATTGGTAATACAATATGAAGATAAAATCCAACAACTAGAGCGTGTTTATAAAAATAGAGCAGATGAGCTAGAACAATATAATAAAATGACAGATACTGAACAATCTTAGATCTTTTTACTATCAACAATACAATTTATTCATATAATATAAAGAAAAATTCAAACGGAGTAGCGCGTGAGTAGAAGAGCAAAAATTGTGGCCACTTTAGGCCCGAGTTCGAATAGTATTGAGCAAATTGAAGAACTAATTCAGACCGGAATTAATGTTGCAAGAATTAATATGAGTCATGGAACTCATGCAGGACATGCAAAAGTTATTCAAAACATTAGGACCGCTTCTAAGAACACAGGTTATGAGGTCGCTATTTTATGTGATCTGCAGGGTCCAAAAATACGAGTTGATAAATTAAGTGAAAGCCTTACTCTTCAAACTGGAGAAACGTGGGTTATTGGACCAACTGATGTTGCAACAAATTACCCACAATACAAAGACTGCTTTATACCAACAGTATATAAAGATTTAGTTAAGGATGCCCATGTTGGAGCTATTATTTTATTTGATGATGGTTTGATGGAGGCAAAAGCGATTGAAAAAGAAGGAGATATTTTAAAAATTAAAATTATTTTTGGAGGAGTGCTTAAATCTAATAAAGGTATAAATCTACCCAATGTTAATGTTTCAGCTCCAAGTTTTACAGAGAAAGACAGAGAAGATCTAATTTTTGGGTTAAAACAAGATGTTGACTATGTTGCACTTAGCTTTGTAAGGCGTGCTCAAGATATTCTTGATGTTAAGTACTTATTGCATAAATTAAGAAAAAATATTCCGATTATATCAAAAATTGAAAAGCCTGAAGCAGTTGAAAACATAAATGAAATTATTGCTGTCACTGATTGTATTATGATAGCTCGAGGAGATATGGGAGTTGAGGTTGGAAATCACTTGGTCCCGGCAATTCAAAAAGAAATTATCACTCTTTGTAATGAGACAGGAACACCTGTTATCACGGCCACTCAAATGCTTGAGAGTATGACGACGAATTCAAGGCCAACAAGAGCAGAAGCCAATGATGTGGCTAATGCTATTTGGGACGGAACTGATGCTGTTATGCTGTCAGGCGAGACGGCTTCGGGTGATTATCCTGTTGAAGCGGTTAAGATGATGAGCGATATCATTGAAGAGGCTGAGAAAAAACCTAGGGAGCGACCACTGTTACGGCACACTGATTTAGGAGACATATCAGCGAGTTTACAAGTGGCAGCTTCCATAATTGCAGAGAAGACTCATGCAAGATGGATCCTTAGTGTTACAGAGTCAGGAAACTCTTGTATGAAGATGAGTCGATTTCGTACACAAAAAAGAGTACTGGGCGTTACTAACTCTATCGGTATTATGCGAAGAATGAGTTTGTATTGGGGAATTACTCCTTTTTATTTTAATGAAAATGAAAATGGAATTGATAGTATTCATTATCAGATGATGGATTTACTAAAAGACAAAAAGCTTGTTCATAATGGTGATAAAATCGTTATTACTCATGGTGATGGAAAGTACTTTAAGCAAGGCACATCAAACTCTTTACGAGTGGAAATCATTAAGGATATTCCACGGGAAGATCTTGAAAACACTTCAAGTTCTAAATTTCAAGAAGTTGAAATTGATAAGGGAAGATTGTTATTGGATACTAGCTTATGTGCTTCTTGCCAAAATTGTGTGC
>JABJPQ010000512.1 GCA_018663815.1 Halobacteriovoraceae bacterium
CTCATCATTTTTGCCATAATTTTATTGCCCCCTTTAAAAGGGTTGTGGCTTATTGGTGAACGGCCATCTCTTTTATTTTCTGGACAGTTTTTAGAGCTATGGAATTATATTCTTATTAACTTTTGGAAAGGACCTGAGGGAGCTCATTTTCGCTACCCAGTTAACTTTGCTCATTTATGGTTTTTGCTTTACCTGACAATATTTAACATATTTACATTTTTCTTCATGAAGTTTGAACGGCCAAAGCTTATTAACTCTATCTTAACAAGAAGCCATCTTTTTGGTGCTGTTATACTTACTACATTGTCTCTTTGTACCATGAGTGGAACTTGGACTGATAAACCATTTACCTTATGGCCTAAAGTCAGTTTACTTTTCTATTATGGCATCTTTTATTTCTATGGCTGGTTATTATTTGAAAGTAGAGATATTCTTGACTTACATTCTCAACACAAGCGAAAGTGGAAAATATTGTCGATTTGTGGACTGATAATAATAGGCACACGGGTTTATTATCAAGTAAATTTATTAAGTATTTTTAATGTAAGTCCCATCATTCTTCATGCTTGGATGGCCATTGGAACTTGGTTAATTATAATAGGTGCTGTAATTTATGCTGAAAGCATTGTCAAAAAATCCTCTTTAGTCGTGAACTACTTGGTTAAAGCATCATATTTTTTATATTTAAGTCACTTGCCCGTAGTCGTTGCAGTTCAATTATTTCTTTATGATGTAGATATGAACTGGTTCATGAAGTTTCTAACGGCTAATATCGTAACACTTATATTGATCATCCCTCTTTATCATTATCTTATAAGGGATAAAGTGGTGGATCACTTTTTAAAAGGTAAAAAGCTATTTTAATGACTGAGATGGGTATTCGTTAGTTTGTGTCTTAAAGAGCCAATCCAGCAATATGAAGGCACCATAATTTTTATGAGGGTTAACATGATGAATATCATGATGGCGGTAATTTCCCATGATATTAATAAAGGTTCGAAACAGGATATTTGTATCTTTACTTAGGGTGAAATGTGCCCAAATATTTATTTGAAAAGCATAAAATGTATATACAACATAAACTTCAAGTGGGGCCGGAAAAAGAAACCCCATTAAAACAATACCCAGTGTATCAATTAAAGCTTCGACAGGATGAATATCCCATGATGTTAGGGGACTTTGAGTTCTTTTAACGTGATGAAATCCATGATATTTTCTAATCCCTTTGATTTCATGAAGTGCTCTATGGGCAAAATAAATATAAATGCCGTGAGTAAAAAATATCAACGTAAACCACACCAAAAAGCTTTTCCAGTTTAAATCACTTTGTGGGATAAGGGCCGTAAAGTTGTTAACACTTAGAATGTAGACTAAAGTCGCTCCAAAGGCCCAAATGATTATTGTCTTAATATTTGAAAGCCAAAGCTTTTTACTGGTTTTCAAAAAGTATTTATCGATAGGTTGTTGAATAAGAATTGAGTGAGTCACACAATTAATAATCAGTATTAGCAGCAATAGTGAAATTTGATAAAAATAAACCTGCACTTTAGTATCCCCCTCTAGAGAGGTCTATATAATAGTACATTTCGGAATATGTCTTTTTTTTTGAAATTTCTACAATGTTATAAGAGTAAGATTAGAGATTAAGCCCTTAATTCTAAAGGCTTAATCTTTATTGGGCTAATTATGCAGATTTTTTATGATTATCATTGTCTTTATTCCACTCATCATTAGAGCTTTTACCACCTCCACCTTTGTTTTGAACAAGCTTTAGATGACTTTGTTGTTTTTTCTCTTTTTTGGTTAACTTCTTTTTTCCTTCCTTACTGTGTCCTTTCTTGCCCACAAGAGCCTCCCTGTTTAATAAATAGAACTCAATTCTAATTATAACCGCAACTAGGGCCAGTTCTATAAGCAGCTTAAATAAGGTAGAGGTTTTTGTTTAGGTTTTAGAAATATGTGTCTTTTTTGTGGCACCTAGGGGAGTTATTACAGCAACGAGTTGATGATCATGGCCGCAATACCTATAGGAGCAATAAGTCGGGCTGACCAAACAATTAAGTTCAAAGAGAACTTGTTTTTAATAACGGCAGCGATATTTTCATTTGGAATTTTCCACCCAAAAAAGAGTGAAATAATAAGTCCTCCGATAGGGAGTAAATAATGTGATGTAATGTGATCAAAAAAGTCAAAAAAAGTCATTTTTTTATAGACCCAAAACTCTGCCAAAATATTTGTTGATAACGCAGAAAGGATACCTAACGAGAATAAAATTAAACAAAAGATGGTAGTCGTTTTTTTACGGTTCCACTCAAGTGATTCGTGAAAGTAAGACACAATGACCTCTAGTAACGAAACTGCTGATGTTAAAGCGGCAAATAAAACAAGACCAAAGAAAGCCATGGCCACAATTTGTCCCATCGCAGACTTAGCAAATAAAACCGGCAGTGTTTGAAACATAAGTGTAGGACCAGATGCTGGGTCAAAACCATAACTAAAAACAACAGAAAAAATAATAAGACCAGATATTAGCGCGACCAAAGTATCCATAAAACCAATAATTACGGCCGTACCAAAAAGGTTCTCCTTAGGAGAAAGGTAACTTCCATAAGTAATAATCGCTCCCATTCCAAGGCTCATGGTAAAAAAGGAATGACCTACGGCCTCTAGTATTCCACTAGCAGTCAACTTGCTCGTATTAAAAGAAAAGAGAAACTCTACTGCGCTTTGAAAACCAGGGGTAGTAATAGAGTAGATCAATAGCCCTGTTAATAGGATAAAAAAGAGCGGCATGAGTATTTTACTCCACTTCTCAATACCTTGAGAGATACCACCAATAACAATTCCAAATGTTAAAGACATAAAAACAAAATGAAAAAAGATTTGTTTACCTGGCGATGAAAAAAGATTAGTCATCATCATTCTTATTTGTTCATCAGATTTATCAGCAAAGTTTAAAGAAACAGATTGATAAAAATAATCAATTATCCAACCACCAACAACGCTATAAAAAGATAATATTAAAAA
>JABJPQ010000696.1 GCA_018663815.1 Halobacteriovoraceae bacterium
TAATATTTGGAGATGAGAGTAACTTTGATATAAGGCCTGATTGTTCACCCTCATTTTTATAAATGGCTTCAACGAACTTTTCATTATTATTGATTACAATATCAACTGACTTTTTAATTTTTGTTTCAGACCTCACAAGCCCTGCATGAATAAACGGGGTGTGCATTGGATCTAATGTATTTTCAATTAATAGATATCCAGGTACATCTAATTTATACTCCCAAGAAAATGACTTATTTAATTCGGGTCTTTTATGAGTTATATCAAATTCTTTATTGCTAGATTGACTTACCCAAATCATATCATCAAATATCTCAGTCCTAACCTCTTTTAACTTAAAGCGAGGAATATTGTCTAGCCCAGGAAGAGCAGTACACTCACCTCGCTTATTAAAACACCAGCCATGATATATACACATTAGATTCTTTTTATTGAGTATAGTCCCTTCACTGAGAGGGTATCCTCTATGAGGACAAGCATCTATAAAAGTACTAATATTTTTATTTGAATCTTTAAGGATAATGAGAGGGACCTCAAATAAAACAACTCTCTTGATTTCGTTAGGCTTAATATTAGTATCTGAAACTGCAAACCAACCATCACTTGATAGCTCTCGAATTGACTTCATTTATAATCCTTCTTTTTATTAATTATAGACTAAAATAAAGACAATTGTAACTTTTAGACTTTTTTATCCCGTTAAGTATCTGACTTCACATCTCTTACTTTCTTATAAAATGGCTACTTTCTTGCAACTTAATATCAATAACTATTAGATTGAGGTTTAATAATGAGAAATGTTAAAATTACTAGCACTGGTAAATACCTACCAAAAAGAGTTGTTCCTGCCTCAGAGGTAGACAAACTTATTGGAGTAAAGGAAGGCACTGTTGCTGCTAAATCAGGAGTCTTAGAGAGACGTTACGCAGACAATATAAACGAAACTCAATCGAAAATGGCCGCGATGGCCATAAAAGAATGCCTCTCAAAAGTGAACTTAGATCTTACAGATATTGATGCGCTCATATGTACTAGTGGTACATCTGAACAGGAGATACCATCCAATGCTGCACTTATTTTAAAAGAATTGAAGGCGAAAAGCATTGGAATGACTGCTTTTGATATAAACTCTACTTGTATGAGTTTTTTATCGGGACTTGATACTGTTTCTTATATGATTGATGCCGGAAGGTTTAATAGAGTTCTCTTTGTAAGCTCTGAGGTTGCTTCTGTTGGAATTAACTATCGCCACCTTGAGTCAGCTTCTCTATTTGGTGATGGAGCTGTCGCTGTTCTCGTGGAGAAATCAGATGGTGAGTCTGGAATTATCGGAGCACAAATGAAAATTTATCCAGAAGGTGCTGATCATTGCCGTATAGTTGGAGGTGGTACTAAGTATCCTCCTCAACCAGGAACTTACACTGAAGATGATTGTTTAAAGTTTAAATTTGAAATGAATGGAAAAGCAGTCTTTAAATTGGCATCTCAAGTTATGAGAGCTGACGTTGATGAACTATTACAAAAGTGTGATATTAGCCTTGAGCATTTTAAATTGATTATACCTCACCAGGCTAGTAAGTCAGGAATGAAATTAATTCAAAAGAAACTTGGAGCTTCTCCTGATCAATGGATGGACATAATTGAAAATCATGGAAATATGGTTTCTGTTTCAATTCCTTTGGCACTTTCATATGCCATTGAAGACCAAAGAGTACACAAAGGAGATCTCGTTCTTCTTCTGGCAACAAGTGCTGGTTTTGCAACGGGCATAATGATTATAAAAATTTAAAGGAAAAGAATGAAAGTACTCATTACAGGAGCAACTGGTTTTCTCGGGTTTAGAATTTGTGAAATGCTTCTGGCCAGAGGATACAAAGAGATTATCGCTCTTGGTAGAAATGAATCTAAAGGCAAAAAACTTATAGAACTTGGATGTCATTTTATAAAAGCAGACCTGAGAGATGTACAAAAGCTCAATGATCTACTTCCAAATGGAGTTGAGGGGATTATTCACTCTGCTGCTCTCTCATCACCTTGGGGTCCTATGGAAGACTTTATAAATACAAATCAAATTGGAACAAGAAACCTCATCAAGGTCGCAGAACAGCAAAACATAGAAAGATTCGTCTATGTTTCTAGTCCAAGTGTATATTTTAACTTTAAAGAAAGACTTAATGTAAAAGAATCTGATTCAACAGCTGCCCCGAAATGGCCATCAACATACACCTATTCAAAATATCTTGCAGAACAAGAAGTACTTGCGAGTGATAAAGTGAAATCAGTTATTATAAGGCCTCGAGGTTTATTTGGTCCAGGTGATACTTCCATTATTCCAAGGCTCGTAAAAGCGAATAAAGAAGGAAGACTTCCTATTATGGGAGATGGTACTACTCTAACGGACCTTACTTATATTGACAATGCTGCCATTTCAATCATACTTGCCTTGGAGAAATGCATAGAAAATGATAAGGAAGTTTTTAATATTTCGAACGGTGACCCTGTAGAGCTTTGGAAATACCTTGGAAATATCCTAACTGAGCTAGATCAAGAGTTTAACCCAAAAAGGATCCCTTTTCCGGTAATCTATGCAATTTGCTTCGTAGATGAATTCATATCGAAATATTTTTTTAAAGGTAAAGAACCTATTCTTACGAGATACACAGCAGGACTTCTAGCAAAGAGTCTAACCCTAGATATCAACAAAGCAAAAGAAAGACTTGGATATATACCTCTAGTTAATATGGAAGATGCAAAAAAATTAACTATTGAGTGGATAAGGAAAAACCCGGAGATTATTTCATGCAAGTAGAATTTCACGATGGAGGTTATTGTACTCACAGAGAGAAAATGGCTATAAGTACAGGTCGTTTTTGTAAAGCTGTATTCCCCTCAATATTCGTACATTTTCATCATGAAAAGCATGGGCACATTTTATATGATACAGGTTACTCGCAAAAATTCTACGAAGAGACAAAGAACTTCCCGAATAATCTTTACGCAAAAATAACTCCTGTTTTTATAAAGGAGAAAGATACAGCTGTCTACAAACTCAAACAGCAAGGGATAAATCCTGAAGATGTTAAATTTATTATCATTTCGCACTTCCATGCAGATCATATTGCAGCTTTAAAAGACTTCCCTAACGCTAGGTTTATCTACTTTTCTCACGGGTTCAGTAAGTTTGATGGACTCGGGAAATACAAAAGGCTTGTTAATGGTTATCTCCTAGGCCTTATTCCTGAAGGTTTCAAAGAACGAACTATAGCTGTCGAGAAAAGACCAACAACCCTTTCGGTTAGTAAAAGTCTAAATGAGATTTTTTCAGTTCAATACGATATATTCGGCGATGGAAGTTTACTTGCGATTGAACTACCTGGTCATGCCAGAGGCCAACTGGGACTCTACTTTACACAAGGAAATAAAGAGTTCTTTCTTATTGCTGACAGTTGTTGGTTAACTCAAGCATATGAAGAAAATATTAGACCCGCTATTTTTAGTTACTTACTCACAGACTCTGCTAAATTATATAATCAAACCCTCGAGAAGATTCATAGAGTTCACAAAGCAGACAACAAAATTATTATTGTTCCATCACATTGTGGACAAAAATATTTAGACCTCGTCGCCACTCCTTGTTGCACAAAAAATCTTAACGGAGTTTACACTTGAGAATTTTCCAACTGCTCTATCATTACCTTCGCACTCTTTTAGAAACAAATTTACTCCCAAAAAACATTGCCCAATATATTGTTAAACGAAGAAAGGAAAAATATCTAAAATGGTTAGTTCATAATTCTCCTTACTATTCAAAGTACAAAGAAATAAAAAGACTTGAAGATCTTCCAATGGGAAATAAATCCATGCTTATGGATAACTTTGATAAAATTAACACTAAAGGGTTAAAAAAAGAAAATTGCTTTGATCTTGCCTTAAAATCAGAAAATGATCGAAATTTCAGTTCAATGATTGGTGATATCTCTGTTGGCTTATCTTCCGGAACATCAGGAAATAGAGGATTATTTTGTGCAAACTCATCCGAGCGGGCGCTATGGGCAGGAATAATACTGGCTAAGGTTCTTCCAAGGTCGATTCTCTCTAAACAAAAAATTGCTCTTTTTTTAAGAGCTAATAACAATCTCTACGACAGACTCAACTCAAATAAGATTATCTTTTGTTTTTTTGACATGATTATTCCCTTGAAAGAACAGATTAATTCTCTGGAAAGTTATAACCCAGATTATCTTGTGGCTCCCGCATCTGTTTTATGTCAGATTGCAAAATGCATAGAGAGTAAAAGTTTAAAGATCACACCAACAAAAATTTTTTCTGCGGCAGAGGTATTAGACAAAGCTGATGAAGCCTACCTAGAAAGAGTTTTTAATCAAAAAATACACCAACTATATCAATGCACTGAAGGTTTTCTAGCGTCAACTTGTAGTCATGGCAATCTGCATATCAATGAAGAATATATTATTGTTGAGAAGGAGTATCTTGATAAAAAAAATGGACGGTTCATTCCTATCATTACTGATCTTTTTCGTAAAACTCAACCCATAGTACGTTATCGTCTTAATGATATTCTCGTAGAAAATACAGATTCTTGCCCATGTGGGTCTCATCATTTGCGTCTAAATGCAATAGAGGGAAGGGAAGATGATATCTTCTTTTTTAAACATATAGAATCAAATGAGGAGGTTGCTGTATACCCAGATTTTCTAAGAAGAGCTGTTATATCTGCTAATGATGAAATTGATGAATATAGAGTAATACAATACTCCGCTAAAGAGATTGAAGTGCAAATCCTCAGTAACTCCAATATAAGCGAGATTACAAACTCCATTAGAAGTAACTTTGACGCTTTATTTGAAAAACTCAATATCCAAAAGCCAACAATTGAGTTTAAACAATATAAAGCATTAGATATTACTCAAAAAAGGAAAAGGATCGAAAGAGTTCACAAAGGTAACTGAATAAGCTAATCCAAAGCTTAAACTTTTTCTGTTTGACTCGAGCCATCAGTACCGAAATACTTGGTTCCTAAATTTCAATTAAATCAATATTCAAAAATGCAATACGAGAAAGTGGGAGAATATGGGGATATCCTCATTGCACTCAACAGCGAGAAATCACTCAAATCGCAATAGATAGATAACTCTCACTTATTGCTTTTGAAGAGATGTTTGTTTGAGGTCCTGATGGAAGAGTTTTCCGTCATACATTTTATAAAAATAATGAACTTGTTGGCTATTGTGCAATCTTACACGCTTTGGAATTAAAAGGCCTGACCATAATGGAAGTCAGCGACCATTTCTAGAGGTAATTAGTGAAGCGGATATAATTGTTAATGGGAGTTTCCAAGATCCTGAAAAGCCATATATGTTTGTGACCAATGAAGAAATTTCTTCGTTAAAGCCACATAGCCTTATAATTGATATCAGCTGTGACGAAGGTATGGGATTTCCTTTTGCAAACCAACAAGTTTTTCTGAGCATTTACTTAAAATAGGCAACATTGACTATTTAGGGTGTCGACCACATCCCCCCCAATCCACCACCTTGATTACTTGAGTTCTTCAAAGAATCTCTAGCAAACACGATCATTTTTCCGAACTAGCTGTCAAAACTAATCTTTATTTTTTCATAACCGATGACTTTACTTTAGGGAGTTAAATATGAAAAATCTAAAGGTTATTATCTTTTTAGTAAGTTTATCCATGTCTACAAATATATTTGCGACAACAGTTGAGGGAATTGAAATTCCACTGAGTTTTGACGAAAGTACAAAGTACATCAGTCCAGAGTTCAATTTACCCTATTTAGTTCTTACCCGGGAGAAAATCAGCTTTCCTTCAAAAACTAAACTAGGCAAACGTCAGAAAATGAAATTTCAAAAAGCACTCGATATTATGGAAATAGTAATAAACAGCGAAGAGTTTAAAAGGCTTGTTATTTCTTACCAAAGAAAAATTGGAACAAATCCTTCAGGAGATCCCATCTACGAGAGAAGCTTTAGTAAGAACTACCTTTGGAACAATTCTAAGGCAAGACTAACAAACGAGGAAATTTATAACATAATTATGCTTGGAAATGAAAAGATGAGACCAAACACGCATGGAGAGATTAATTTTAATTCATATGTTAAAATTTGTTCTCGCTATCAACTTATGGTTCGTAATATTAATTGGTGTAATGGGACAATTGGTTCAACCAAGCCGTCCTCTAGTAAAATGATAAAACTCAACTGGAAATTTTACAAAAAATATGAAACCCACGAGATGCTTGCGAATATGGTTCATGAATGGGTTCACTTATTAGGTTTTTTGCATGGAGAAAGTAATATCCACCAGGAAGTTCCCTACGTCGTGGGAGCAATTGTAAAAAAGCTCGCAAAAAACATTTCAGAAAATAAAATCGCTAAAAATTCTTACTAAATCATTTAAAGAATAGTATTTAGTGCCTTATTTAACAAATTCACTTAGCCTTATTTAAATACTGATCTAGATTCCATCTATACTTTTGTAAACAAAAGAAAAATCCATAAGCATCACTTTTTTGATTGGTTATTGATACTTTTTTATTTGCGGCCTTTGTCAGTGTAACTAGCTCAGAAATCTTAACTTTAATTCTCTCTAGGTCTTCTTTGGTATAGTCATGTAAATAAAATGAACTATTCACTTCATTCCGACTTTGTATAAATTCATTCCAAATATCTAATTTATACTTCTTTACTAAAGGACCCGTTTTCTTCCACACTGGTTCCCCCTTAACTAACAACTTTGCCTTGTTATCAGGCAGCCACTCAATTAGATTGAGTCGATCCAAGCTCGACAAATACATAGTAATTTGTTTGGGTCTCAATTGAAATTTTGATCTGATTTTTTGGGTACTTAACCCTTTAATAAGATAATCAAAATATGCGAAACAGTCAGGATTATTTGCAAAAAAGATTTCCTGTTCATCTGTATAAAAAAACTCCTTTTTATTCTCATCGTCTACCTGTGATGCAACATCACTAAGTGATAATCCTAAGACCTCACACATATCACCAAGGTTTTGTAGTGTTACTCCAGTTCCAGTGAGCCATCTTTTAAGAGTTGGGAGGCTTACTCCCACTTTATTAGCAAATTGTTGTTGGGTTAAACCATCTTGCTTAACAGTGTTCTTGATTACATTCATTATTTTATAAGAATAGTCCACGGGACCTCCATGACCCCAAAGGTATCATAATATGATACACATGAAAACAGGCTAGAATTATTACTAAAACTCAGTTAATTACTCTTCATCAACTTCAAAAGGAGAAATTATGAAGGTTTTATTAGTATTATTTAGTCTATTCACGACACCGCAAGTATTTGCACAAACAAGCTTGAGCATAAGACCGTCACATTTTCATTTTGGTGGAACTTCTCTATACTGCAAAGAAGGCAAGGCATTTATTCAAGTATCAGGAAATACAACTGGTTGCTATCAACCGGGACCAGCATATATCTCTAAATATGAGGTACTAGAAATAATCAACAACTATGAAGAAGATATACTAGGAAGAATTTTTCGAACGGGGGTAAATGGAATAATTGCTATAACGGCAATCGATCTAGGTCATCGTTATCGCTGTGATAATCCAAGGGGAGTGCCATATTATAAATCAGTTCAGATACCGTTGATGGTAGGTTTATGGGAGGTTCAAACCTCTAATAAAAAATATAGAACTACGATAGGACGTAACACTTGTGAAATAGAAGAAATATAATAAATTATTGCTAAGGAGGCTCCTAATTAAGCCTCTTTGGTAACTAAATTCTAAAATTTTTACTCCAACAGTTGAGACCTGGAACACTAAAAATAAAAGTAATATAACGATTAAGTCCTGATGGTTTTGAACAGTTGCGAAGAGCACTTCTTCTTTTTCTGTGTGCTCGTGACTGTAGTCAACAGAATCAGTGTGTGCAAAAAAAGAGCGCCATTCAGACGCTCACTTCCCCTTAGCTTCAAAAAAATTACCTATAATAGGTGTATACTTTATGACTTATCTGATCTTCATAATTAAAAGTAAAATCAACGAGTGCCTTTGCCTCTAAGGATGGTACCATTGATGCACATGCTTTTTGCATTTCTTCCATTGTATCCTCTTTAATCGTCATATATTCATGAATTTGAGGAACTCTCACTGATGATGAAAATTCGGAATCATCAACTACTTCAGAAAATCTATTCATTATAAACTCTCCTCTCTTGTTGTAGGCAAACTGAGGATCTTTTACTGCTCCATAAATTTTAACTGTACTTACTTCAATCCATAAGCCGTACTTGTTTCCTCTTTTAAAGCACCTACCTATCTTTGTTCCAATTACTTTTGTTCGCAAATGTATATTTTTAACTCTCTCTTCATTTTTCAACGCCCCAATATAACTTGCATTACCATACTGACAATACCGTGTGATATTTGCTCCACACTCCCTTGAAGAAAATGAGTAAGCATTATAATCTTCAATGATTAAGTTCTTTTTAGAGCAAGTCGTTTTATCATAAAAGTCTTGGCAATTTGTTCTCATTGATTTTCTGGCATTCGATTTCGCAACTCTTAGTGCCACTTTATGTCCAAAGAAATCAGTCATCGACTCACCTCTGCCTACAATTACGGTATCAGCAATTTTTGGTATTAATTGCTTAGCATGCGCTGTCGAAATACATGTCATTAAAATTAAAAGTGTTGCTGTTAAAATGTTTTTTTTCATAATGGTCTCCGCTTATTTTGTTATTGTTTGTTGAGTACTTATAAGGGATAACTTGAATAACTGTAATATCTTTGAGAACAAGGTGGTTTCAGAATGAGACCACCCAAGTATTAATTTCACGGTTTCAACAACATCTAGGTTCAGTAAGTGTCGTGTAAAACGATTTATTTTTAATAATTTAGCATGGGTCTCGTTAGGACAAACTCTCCGAACTCAAACCCTTAACTGCTTCCTCAAGCAGGTGTTCTTGCTCAATCTCATTCATTTTTTTCTCAACAGCATCTTCCACGAAGTCTTCCTGAGAAAATCCGATGTAAAGGGAGTATATCATGAGCAATAAAATAAATGCGAAAGGAAGGCCGGTGCAAATAGATGCTGTTTGCAGAGTCTTAAGCCCACCTCCAATGAGAAGTGTAGCCGCAACGACACCTTCCATTATGGCCCAAAAGACTCTTTGTGGAATTGGCGAATCTAGTTTCCCTCCTGAAGTTAAATGATCAACCACAAGTGAACCTGAGTCTGATGAGGTCACGAAGAAAACAATCACGAGTATAATTGCAATAATAGACAAAACATTTGTGAGCGGGAAGTGCTCCAACATACTAAACAGCGCAGTGGAAACGTTGGCTTTAACAGCACTGACAATATCCGCTTTGCCTGTCATTTGAAGAAAGATCGCAGAGTTTCCAAAAACACTCATCCATATAAAAGAGAGAAAACTTGGAATGAGAGTTACACCTATAATAAATTCTCGGACTGTTCTTCCCTTAGAAATTCTAGCAATAAACATACCCACAAATGGTGCCCACGAGATCCACCATGCCCAGTAAAACACAGTCCAGCTATCTTGCCAGTGAGTTGCCTTAAAAGTTTCTGTCCATAAGCTTAACTGAGTTAGATTAGAAAAATAAAAACCCAAATTTTGAGTTAAACCACTGAGAATAAAAACGGTAGGTCCGACAATTAGTACAAACAACATAAAGATACCGGCTAGTCCCATATTCATAGTGCTGAGGTATTTAACCCCTTTATCTAGACCTGACATTACTGAAAGAGTAGCCACTGCAGTTATCGATGCAATCAAAATGACTTGAACCGTTGTACTAATTTCAACTCCCCACAGGGCATTCAGACCAGCATTAACTTGTTGAACTCCAAGTCCTAAAGAAGTCGCAAGCCCTGCAAGAGTTGCAAGTACGGCCAGGATATCGATTAAATTTCCCCAAAATCCATATATTTTATCTCCCAACAAAGGATAGAAAATACTTCGTATGGTTAATGGCAATCCCCTATTATAACTAAAAAATGCAAGCGCTAATCCTACAAGGCTATAAATGGCCCAAGGGTGAATGCCCCAATGAAAAAAAGTAACCCCCATAGCTGCTTGTGCAGCCTCTGGTGTTCCTGGAAGTATGCCTGAGAACATAGGAGATGGACTAGACAAGTGGTATATAGGCTCCCCTACACTCCAAAACATAAGACCAATTCCCATTCCTGCACTAAGAAGCATAGAGAACCAAGCAAAAGTGCTAAATTCTAGCCTTGCTTTCAGTCCACCAATTCTAATTTTTCCAAATCGGCTAAAACAAAAGTATAAACAAGCGACGATAATGATATTAACTGTCAAAATAAAAAGCCAACCAGTTTTTGTTGTAATATACTTCAAAGTAGCGCTAAAAAACTCTGCAGCTTGCTCATGAAACATAAGATTTAAGCAGATAAAAATGGCTAAAAAAATGCTAGAGACCACAGTCACGTGAGGATGAATATCAAAGCCAAATTTATTCCAATTATTCTCTCCAGGTTCCTGTGTTGGAGCATCATCATAGAAAGAGGCAGTTGGTTTTATTTGCAGTCCCTCAAAAGGAACTCTATTTTTCATAGCAAGAGAACGTGCGATTTTCTCTGCTTTTTTGAGTTTATGGCTCAATGAAATTTTCTGCATGACCTCAGTTTCATCTTCATCTCTAATATGACTCATATAATTTTCCTTTTAGGTTTTTCACAGAAAACTTTCTAGAATTTAACAGAAATTGAGCCTTTCATATATTTTTGAGTTCATCAACATAATGATTTTATATTGTCTTATTACCCAGAGTTTAGGAGTTCGTTTAATCCAACTCTGTACTTTCTTCAAGGAGTAGGATTCTTTATGGCCAATATCATTTCTCTATTTTAAGAAGTTTGTTTAAGCAAATAAATCATACCCTTGAAATACAAAAACTAATATTCGTGTGTGTTAGGTAATTTTACTCTAGTCATTCATACCGTATGTCAAAAGTTGACTTCTGACTAACTTGCAGTTATCCGCTGCTGAAAGACTATCTATTTGGTAGAAGCGAATTGTTTTCTTTATATCTCTACTCGTAAGAGAGGCATGATCAATTTTTGAGCCAATAAAAACAGTGAAAGCAGAATCTTTGGAAGTATGTGGAGCTTGAGTAGTTTGAATATCAATTTTGGGGTAAGTAATTTCAAGCTCAGCATAGGGAGTATCTTGTACCCCCTGTACTCCAACGGTACACGAACCTATGCTTATTTTCCCCGCAGAGATTTCAATATTTTCAGCAAAAGCAGTTACTGATGATAATGCTATTAATACTATGATTAACTTCTTCATAGCTTTCTCCATAGCTTTCTCCATAGCTTTCTCCATAGATTTATCTCTAGTTTTTAATCCTAATTCTTTGTCTTAATCATACAAGAACATTGAAAACGACAGATCACCTTAGAAAAATTTTCATGGGTGTATAGGTTTTTAACAATCATGTCTATCTGACTTTAAATTGTATAAAGTTTAGACAGTTTAGTTTTTACCCGAAAACATTACCATTCAATTGTTTTGGCTCCCTATATTAGCTATTCTCTAAGCTATGAAAAAATCTATCTTAAATATAATTCGTTGTACCGGTTTTCTTTTCCTACTTATAGGAGTTAGTAACCTCCAGGCCTCTACTGAGGAATGCTCGCAAGAGGACATTCAGCACTATATCTTTATCCACGGAATTGGAAGTTCAGGAACGATGGCTTTTGGAGTTATGCGAGAAGCAATTGAAACCCACATCGATTGTACTAAAGCCTATCATTTTGAGTATGAGACCAAGAATAGCTCACTTACAACTCATGACTTTGCTAAAGATTTAAATTTACTGCTTGAAACACTTCCTAAAACAAATAAAAAAAATATTAATTTAATAATGCACTCTCAAGGTGGATTAGTCGGTCTTAAGTGGATGATAAATTCAATTCGTAGTTACCATGGTTTTTCAAGAAAAATTGTGGAACGGGTTAATCGTTATATTACTTTCGCAACGCCTTTTTGGGGTTCTGACCTTGCCATGATGGGCAATGTTATTTTATTTAGTGGCTTATCCAAGAATAGTATTTCCCCTTTTGGAAAGCTCCAACTAGAACAAATAGAGTACGGTAGCCCTGTCTTTTTTGATACGGCCCATGTGTTAAGTCAAAATTGGAAAGGAGCGGTTTCAGAATTTTTACGAAACGAAGTAAAAATGTTAAATATCACGGGAATGGGCCCCTACTCCAGTACAATTATGAGTAAACTTGGTGGTTCCCAAAAATTTGAAGGTGATTACTTTGTTAATACCCCTAGCTCACAAATTAATTTTAATTTCGGAAGAGTAGATAATTATGTCTATGAGTCTAGTATACAAGAAACTGCTAAAATGAAACCACATGATATTGCCAAACAATCTTACGTTTTGGGAACTCATGCAAATATTTATTCTTTTCTAGGCGGGTCATATGGTCTTGCAGAGTTACCAAAGAAGTGTCTGGAATTACGTGCTTGTGACCATCCAGGTTATGAAACTCTTTTAACATTTATTCAAACAGGAGAAGTTATAACGGACACTGAAATTGCAAAGGTCATACAAGGTTTTGAATTACATGTTGAGCTTGATTTTTATGGCGCAATTTCAGATCCTCAAGCGATTGAATTAATGATTAAAAA
>JABJPQ010000424.1 GCA_018663815.1 Halobacteriovoraceae bacterium
CCCCATGATACGCAAGTTCAAATACTCATGAGGATGAGTACCAAACCAGTCTTTATCGACTAATGAGTTTTTAAACTTACCACCATCACCTGTTAAGTCGTAAGGGATATTTAAAGTTGTTAAAAGTTTTTCAACTGTATTGATAAGAGAAACAAAAACATTTTCCTTTTTACTAAACATTCCAATTAATAGCTGATGTCTTTCATTTGAAAATTTTTTATTCTCGGGTAAATAACTTCGTCCCATTTCAAAAAAATTAAATGAAGCAAAGTTTTTTGCATTTATGGCCACAGTATTTAAAGCCTGTGGAACCATAGACGGACGCATTCTATCAGCATCATTTGAAAGAGCATTAACCAAGACAAGTTCTTCATTTAAACCTGGCCACTTAGCTTTTTCTAAAATCTTTTTTCCTACCAACGGATAAGTCATCACTTCAAGGCTGTTTCCTTTCATCACCATAAAGTCTTGTACTTTTCGGTAAAGATCTTTTTCTGAGGTAAATCTTGTTGTTTGAATTTCGGTTAAAGGGCTTACTGGTTCAATATTATCATAACCAATAATTCGGCCGACCTCTTCAATAAGACATGCTTCATACTCTATATCTTTAGTGGTTCTAAAGCTTGGAAGTGTGACTTCAAAGGAGCCAGCATCATTTTTAACTTTAAAACCTAACGCCGTAAAAATACTAACAAGCTTATCTTCACTAACATCGCGTCCTAGCACTGAGCAAATTCTTTGTTGAGATGTCACAATCACTTTGGGAGAAAAATCATTCAAATTATGACCTGCATACTCAGGTTTACCAATAACCTGAGCGTCGGGACAAATTTGTTTTATTAAATCGAGAGATCGCAAAAGTGTTTTATAACATTGATGAGAATCAAGACTCTTCTCATATCGTTGGCTCGAATCTGTTCTCAGCCCAAGACGTGTTGATGTTGTCCTAACCTGCTCTGCTTGCCAGTTAGCAACTTCAATAAAGACCTTATTTGTTTTAGCATTAACTCCTGAATTTAATCCGCCCATAATACCGGCTAAAACTAAAGGTTTGTTTGCATCACAGATAATCGTATCTGTAGGCAAAAGCTTTCTTTCTATTTCATCAAGGGTGATAAAGTTGTCTTCTTTATTTAATTTTTTTACGTGAATGATATTGTTCTCAATAAGATCACGATCAAAAATATGTAAAGGCATACCTAATTCGAGCATAACGTAGTTTGAGATATCAACAATATTATTAATGGATCGCAGGCCACAGGCTTCAAGTTTATTTACCAGCCAACTAGGACTTGCAGTAATATTAATATTATCAACAGAGAGCCCCCAATAAGCGCGACATGAACAATCATTATCAACTTGAGGCTGTATGGGAGATTTTTCTTTAGTAAACAAAGATTCTAATTGATTTTGCCACTTGTCTGCATAGGGATTTGCAAGTTCAACTTCATAAGCGGCTGCAAACTCTCTCGCGATCCCATAATGTCCCCATAAGTCAGGTCTGTGAGTTAGTGATTTATTATCAACATCTAAAATAGTATCTGAGTCAAGTCCTAAAAAATCAATCATGGCCGTGCCAATAACCGCATCCTCAGGTAACTCCATTAAACCACTTGCCCCTTCTCCCAGACCAAGTTCGACTTCAGAACAAAGCATTCCTTCAGAAAGGTAACCCCGTATTTTTTTTGGTTCTAGAGTCATACCATTTGGCAGTGTGGTTCCAAGTGGAGCGTAAGGAATTTTTATTCCAACTCGAACATTAGGTGCGCCACAAACGACTTCTTTATTTTCTTTGCCACCAAAATTAAAAGTAACCAGGTTTAATTTATCGGCTTCAGGGTGTTTTTCCAGCGAAACAATTTGAGCCACTCTAATCGCTTTTAAATGGGATAATGTTGTTGAAACACCTTCAACTTCAGCTGTTGTCATCGTAAATGAATTAGCTAAGTCATCCACATCAATATTTGGAAGGTTAACAAATTCTTTAATCCAGTTTAATGATATATTCACAGTGATATTCCTTTAGTACGCTTTAAATTGTTTGTTAAATCTTAAATCCCCAGAATGAAGGTGGCGAATATCCTCAATCATATACTTTACCATAACGAGCCGATCCAATCCGAGACCAAAAGCAAAGCCATTGTATTCATCAGGATCAATTCCCCCTGCCTTTAAGACATTTGGATGAACCATGCCACAAGGAAGTAACTCTAACCATCCACTATGCTTGGAGTCCCCTTTGCCTGGTTTCTTCCAACGGATATCTAGCTCAAAACCTGGTTCAACAAAAGGAAAGTAACCAGGCCGAAGTCTTACTTCCATATCCTTTTTAAAGATTTCTTTAAGCAGCGTTTTCATAAAATAAATTAAATTTCCAACAGTAATATCCTTACCAACCATCATTCCTTCTAGTTGGTGAAAACACATTTCATGAGTAGCATCTGTCCGCTCACATCGAAAAACTTTTCCCGGGCCTACAAATTTAAAAGGAGGTTTACGATTTTCCATTCCTCTGACTTGAATAGTAGAAGTATGTGTTCGTAGTAAATGCTTCATATCTTTAAACCAAAATGTGTCTTGCATATCTCTAGCAGGATGAGTATCTGGAATATTTAATGCTTCAAAATTATGAAATTCATCTTCAATATGTGGCCCATCCAAGACTTCAAAGCCCATGGAAATAAAAATATCTTCAATTTCTCTTTGAATTTGGGATACAGGGTGAAGCCCTGCTGCTTGCAAGCCTTTATCCAGATTTGAATCAAGTAAGGAAAAGTCAACCTTACTCTTTTCAAGTTTTTGATTTACCTCTACCAGTTCAATCTCTTGCAGTTTATCCTGCACCATCTTTTCAATATCTTGCTTAACC
>JABJPQ010000639.1 GCA_018663815.1 Halobacteriovoraceae bacterium
TTACCGTTCCCTTATATGCTTGCAAGTGCCTCTCTAGCCAAAATACTGTTTCTGCATCCAAGTGGTTTGTCGGCTCATCCAATAAAAGAACGTCTGGCTCCTCAAGTAAAAGCCTACATAAAGCAACTCGCCTTTTCTCTCCACCAGATAATTCTCCACACTTTTGATCTCCAGGAGGACACCTTAAAGCATCCATTGCAAGATCAAGCTTAGAATCAAGGTCCCAAATATTATAGGCATCCATCTTGTCTTGCAGCTTACCTTGTTCTTCAAGTAACTTATCCATGTCGGCATCTGGGTTTTCAAATTGCGCATTTATCGCTTCATAATCATTGCGTATTTTTACGAGTTCAGCACAACCCTTTTCAACAACTTGTATTACCGTCATTTCAGGATCTAATTTAGGCTCTTGTTCAAGGTAGCCCACAGAAATACCATTATTAAGTTGAACATTACCATTATAGTCAGTATCTAATCCTGCAATAATTCTAAGCAATGTCGATTTACCAGAACCGTTTAATCCAAGCACCCCAATCTTTGCACCGAAGAAAAAAGAAAGTGAAACGTCCTTTATAACAGTTTTTTTACCGGGATAGGTCTTTGATACTCTCGACATGGAAAAAATTATTTTCTGACTCATTATGTTTCCTTTTTATTTGTTTGGTGTATTTAAACAAATTTCCATGAATCAGTCTATGAACAATAGTCTAAGCTTGTGAGTTGCTAGGAAAAAGATACTATATTGATATTTTACTTAAAGCGATCAAAAATATAGTTAAATCAAATTCTTATGCGAAGGCACTTTTTATGAAAATTATCATTCTTTTTTTATTCACAACACTACTCTTACCGGCCCAAGCTCAAGTCATCAAAAAAAAGAAATTTTCTACAAAAAAAGCACGTCATTCAAAATCATCTGTCGGTCTAAAATACTTTGCTGCGACTATCGGTACAGGAGTTCTTTATGGCTGGCGACATGTCGTCTATGAGTCAGATACTTTTTTTATTGGTGGAGCTGGATATACGGGGCAAATGGGAGCAGACCAAGAAATTGGAACTTATAGTTATGGAGGCTTAATCCTAGGAATTGATAAATCATTTGGAAAGGTATTTAGCGTTGATTATGGAATCCTGGCCGGAGGTGGAGGTGGTAAATTCACAAATCTTGACACCAATGAAACGAACTCAGGAGGAGGAATTGTATTAGAGCCATCGCTTGGAATGGATTGGAAAATTGGTAAAAATTCAAACTTCAACCTAGGGCTCACCCAGCTTTTAATGCCTAATAACGAAGATTTTACAGGATCGACTGTTTCACTTAGAGTTGACTTTGAGATCTAAATACTCGACTAAACGACTTGAGTCATGCTCAAAAAAATTGCAAATAAAAAACCTGGAAAAACAAAAAATAAAAGAAGTACAAACTTTAAAATTGTAAGAAATTTATTGAAGCGTTGATAACTTTGTTCAAACATGTCCCACAATTCTTGGATGATCATTTCAAACTCATCATTTTCAATCTGACCTTTGCGTTTAATTGCCTCGATCAACAGTATGAAGCGTTTATGGACCACACCAAAGCCCCCTTTTTTAGTCAGTGAGCTAAGCTTTGAAACTCGAATAATCTCAGATATTGGAAGGGATAATGAAAAAAAGCTTTGAAAGATATAGGCTGAGAAAAAATATGAATTATACGGATAAAATAATTTCCTTTGAAGTTTAAAATAAACAAATATCCCCAGAACAAGGCCCCAACACTGAAGAAGGGCCAGCCCAATCAAATAATGCATTGAAATCTTAACCCCAATTGTCACTTGCATATTAAATATAAAAAACCAAGTAAACAACGCAATGACAACATATTGAAATACAAGCCCAAGCATAATTTCTTGAACTCGCTTAGACTGCTTTTTATCTTTTTGTGCCGCAAGTCGAATTTGTCTTATAGCAAGTTTAATATCTATTCCGTACTTTCTTTGATGACCTTGTAAACTCTCAATAATTTGGCCATAAAATTTATACACAGGCACAGTAAGTTTTTTATCATCGACAATGAGGTAGTGAATAAACTCCGTATACTTATCTCTCTTTAGAGCTTGATAGACATACTTGAGCCAATTTCTGAACTCAAGTTTAAGAAGCTTTAGCAACAAGAGCCAAGTGATAATAATAAGAATGAAATAAAAAATAATAGCCCCCTATCAAGTACGTAAATTTCACTTGACAACCAAGAGCGTCATGTGAAAAATTCCACTCATGGATAAGCACAATAGCCTAACTAGTGAAGCACAAGAACAGAGTTCAACGAACCTTGTTGAAAATTTCAAAAGTGAATACCTAACAAAATCGACTGAAGAGATTAACAAAGCCCTAACGAAGTTAAATTACCTGTGCCTGCATCTAGACCCCTACAATCCCGATGGACTTGAACCAGAAGTGCAAATACTCGTTGAAGAGTTTATGTTGGCAAGCTATCTCTCAAACCCATTTGATTACACCAAAATTATTCTACAACTTCTCCACTCAACTGAAGAAGAGCTTAAACAGAGACTACACTAAATTATGTATCAACAAAGACAACGAACACACTCAAAGACCTATGAGCTCCACCCTATCTCGATAAAGCAAATCCAAAAAGGACACCCATGGGTAACGATTGACCAATATTCAGAAAAATTTCACCCCAAAGAACGGTTTATTATTGCATCCAACCGACATAAACCCTTTGCCCTACTTATCCATGATCCCAATCACAAACAAGTACGAGCACGTGTATGGGCTACGCATGGAAATTTTCAAAAGCAAATAAAGTCTTTTAAAAATGACCTAACCGCAAGAATCAAAACAGCTATAACAAAAAGAACAAAATCTGATTATCAAAAAGAGCGTGATCATTATTACTTAATCTTTGCAGAGGGAGATAATATTCCAGGTGTTCTCGTTCATTATCTTGCAGGTGAAATTTTAATTCAATTTTACATGGACTTTTGGAACCAATACAAAGAGTTTTTCATTCAAACGCTGACAAGAGCAATTAATGAAATTATGCAAGAGGATATTGACTTTGATAATATATGGGTTCAAAGCCGATCTGAAATAAAAGCACCTGCAAAATGCTCTGATTTTAATACATCATTTAGAAATATTGAGGTTAGTGAGTTTGGCGTAAAATATAAAGTAACACTTGGAAAGCATTATGATCACGGAATCTATACTGATATGGCTTCCATTCGTAGCCGCTTAAAAGATCAAATTTCCAAAGCAAATAGCCTCCTAAATCTTTATTCATACACTGGAGCATTTTCTCTTTTTGCACTTAATGAAGGTGTTTGTGATGTGACAAGTGTGGATCTCTCAGAAAAATACCTCGCTTGGCTGGATGAGAACATCAAGCTTAACAAGCAGCTTAAAAGTGAACAACATCGACTTATGGCCACCTCAACGATAGAGGCTTTAAAAATATTAAAAAAAGAAAATAAAGGATTTGATTTTATTATCTCAGACCCTCCCTCTAGCTCATCAGATGGAAATAAAAAATCAAATGCTTTGAATGATTACAAAGAAGTTCTCCCACTCATCCACAACGTAACAAATACGAAGGGAAAAGTTCTCCTCTTTATAAACACACATAAATGCTCTTTAAAAAGATTTGAAGACAAAATAAAAACAATTATAGATCAGAAAAAACTTTCTTTTAAAATTGAAAGTCAATTCTATCTTTCACAGGATTGTCCTCACAAGAAAGGATTTCCAGAGGGAAGCTACTTAAAAGGGCTTTTACTAACTAAAAATGATTAAAGTTAAAAACTTAAATAAGATTTTCAAAGTGCATAAAAAGGAAGCCGGTTTCATGGGCTCTGTAAAATCACTCTATAATCGAAACTACATAAAAAAACATGCTCTCGATGATTTTTCTCTTCATATTGAAGCAGGAGAAATAATTGGTTTAATAGGCTCAAATGGTGCAGGAAAAACAACCCTCACGAAAATCTTATCGGGAATCATTCACCCAACATCAGGCCATGTTTCCGTAATGGGTTTTAATCCTTGGGATCGAAAAAACGAGTACCGTCGTAATATGTCCGTTATTATGGGCCAGAAAGCTCAACTATGGTGGGACCTTCCGGCCATGGATGGATATTTGCTCCTAAAAGAAATTTATCAAATTCCGGCCAAGGAATTTTATACATCCATTGACTACCTCGCAGAGTATCTCGATGTTAAAGACCAATTAAATATTCAAGTCAGGCGCTTAAGCTTAGGCGAGAGAATGAAAGTTGAACTTATTGCAGCTTTACTACACAAACCAAAAGTCATTTTTTTAGATGAACCCACAATTGGTCTAGATTTATCTGCTCAAAAAGCTGTTAGAAGCTTTATTAAAGAGTACCGTAAAGAAAATAAACCAACAATTATCCTCACCAGCCATTATATGGATGATATTGAAGAGCTATGCCCTCGTATCTGCATTTTGCGCTCTGGAAGAAAAGTTTACGACGGCGGCTTAAAAGAACTGCACATTCAATACGCTGACAGTAAAGTCATTACGGCTAGCCTTGCAACAGAAAGTGATTTCTCCCAACTTATCAACACTTTTCCTTCAGCACTTGGTGAAATAACTGGAGCAGACTGCCAAATAAAAATACAAACTCCGAGAGACAAAACCATGGAGGCCGCAAGGTACCTTCTTAATCAAACTCAAATCACTGACTTTAATATTAAAGAAGACGAAGTCGGAACAATTATTGAAAAAATCCTTAGCCGAGAAGGGCATCAATGAGTTCTAAGTCCAATAAAAATTGGCTTGGACAAGTTTTTCTAATGGAGTTAAGAAATCTCATCGCTTATCGAGCTGATTTTTGGGTTAATTTTTTTGGACAAACGTTCTTCTCTCTTGTGGTGGCTTACTTTTTGTGGGCATCAGTATTTGAATACTCAGGTCAAACGACAATCAATGGTTTTACAATACAAAAAATGATTTTTTATTACCTGATGGTTCCTTTGATTTTTCGAATCCAACAAGGACATGGAATTGGATTTCTGAGTAAAGAGATATATGATGGAAACTTAAACAAGTTTCTTCTCTACCCTATAAATGTCTATAGTTACAAATTAATGACCTACCTTGCAACATCTTCCTTTTACTTATTACAGCTTTTTTTAATTCTTCTTATTTATAATTTATTTTTTTATGATCCCCAGATTTATTCATTTTCGCTTTATAATTTAATTCGATTTAGCTTTGTTATCGTCCTTGTCTCTATTAGCTTTTTTTATCTCTACTCCATAACAGAGCTACTCGCTTTTTGGTTTGATAATATTTGGAGCCTAGGGGTAATTCTCAGGTTTACATCTTCCTTTTTAGGGGGTGCACTTATTCCCTTAACCTTTTTTCCAACGTCTGCTCAAACCATTTTGCAATACACTCCTTTTCCCTACTTAATTGACTTTCCAATGCAGACTTTGCAGGGAACTCTAAGTACAGAAAGCTTTTTAAGTAATGCGCTCATCGCCACCGGTTGGCTGCTCGTCTTTCGTTTTATTTCAACTTTAATCTGGAAGCAAGGCCAGTACAAATATACTGGGATTGGGATATGATAAGGTACGCGAGACTCTATTTACACTTTCTACGCTTTGCCTTTAGTAAGGCGATGGAGTTTCGAGCCGATTTTTTCTTTCGTGTCGTTATGGATATTATTATTTACATCGTCCACTTTCTTTTCTTCTCCATTATCTATTTACACACACCGATCTTAGGTGGGTGGTCAATTGATGAGATGAAAATCTTTATTGCTACCTTTATTTTTATTGATGCTTTTCATATGACTTTTTTTGCTAATAATACGTGGTGGTTTCCCATATATATTAATCGAGGAGACCTAGACTACTACTTAACAAAACCAGTCTCCTCCTTTTTCTTTATGGCATTTAAAGAATTTGCTGCAAATTCATTGCTAAACCTCATATTGGCCATAGGATTACTGAGCTATATGATATCAAATCACCCAGTAGCACTTGATTTGTCTAAAATACTCGTTTTTATTCTTTTAATTATTAATGGAAGTTTTCTCTTTTTTATGACTTATTTTATTTTTCTCATTCCTGTTTTTTGGACCCACTCGCCACGTGGCTTTGGAGATGTTTTTTACTCTGCTGAAAAAATCTTCCAACGCCCGGATGGCATCTTCCAAGGTTTTGCTAAAAAAGTATTTCTCTACTTTCTTCCTTTTAGCATGATGGCCTCTTACCCCACAAGATACCTTGTCTCTCCTACCGACAACTCACTTTTACTTGAAATATTAGCAGCATCTTGCTTTATATACTTTGTCGTCTATTTACTTTGGAAAAAAGGACTAAGAAACTATAGTTCAGCATCTTCATAGGAGTTTTAAATGAGTTTTTCACAAATTGTTATTATTGGTCATATTGGAAATGAACCTGAATTGAAATATACCAAAAATCAAACTGCTATTTTAAACTTATCTATTGGTGTTCCCGAAAAACTTTCACCTCGTGCTCCCATGGAAAGGAAACCTAAAACTTATTGGCATAAATGTAGGCGTTGGGGCAAAAATGCAGAACAACTAAAAACAAGCTTAAGAAAGGGAGATAAGCTTTTTATTAAGGGTACCCTGATTTATGAAAGTTGGCAGGACAAGACTGGCAGTTGGCATAAAGACGCTATTATTGAAATTGAATACAGTGAAAAAATGTACTTTGAAAATATCTCAATTGATTTGGATAGTTTTAAATAAAAGGCATTAATATTCAGGAAATCATTACTCATTTTTTTTACCAATCCTGAAAGAACCGCTCCCATCTACCATTAACAGTTTCGCGAGCTTCAATTATATAGTTAATTTTATTCCAAAGAAGAATCTTAGGGTTATCCTGGTCAAGAATGTAAGTCCCTTGATCTGTCTCAAGTGCCAAGAGTGCATGGCCATAATAAAGTTCACGATGAAAAGCAGTCATTATACGTAAGGCTCCGCGCGGGATACCTAATGCCACAAGCCTTCTTCTTTTTTCAAGAGCATTATCCTCGCAATCACCACGGCCATCTTGGGGATAATTCCAAAATTCTTCGCGATCATATGTTAGTTGATCTAATTGAAAATGTAGTTCTGTATTAACGGCCGTATTAACTGTGTTAACTAATTCTTTAATTCTTTTAGTATAACCAACACTCGAGCGTCCAGATAAGTCACACTCACCTGGCCAACGATCACAAAAATCTTGATAAAAAGTAGGTAAAGCTTTAACTTTTTGAATCTCAAGGGATATGCCTTGAGCCTGAATGGTAAAAGATAATAAAGTATTGATTATTAAAACAAGCCAAAGCATCTCTATTCCCCCTCTCACAAGATTTTAAGTTAATACCTTGCTCTAGGGAGAAAAACCATTAAAAACGAAATTTAGTTAAACATTACACGACACGATGAGTCGTATTTTTTTTCAAGAGTATTTAAAGAAGCGATATTACGTTGAGGCTCTTTTTTAAAATAGCTGATTCTTCTTTTATCATTTTCACATACTTTATTCATGATAGTTAGATATTCCTCATATGCTGCAACGGGATAAGGGATACCATAGGCACTTGAGATAAAATTGATCTTACCTGCCGATACGCTTGGAAAATTTTTAGCGATTCCCTTTTGCTTTAACATTGAGTTAAAGCTCTCAAAGTATCCACCAACATGGTAAAATCTCTTTACAGCATGATGAAATGATATTTTTCCTGTCGTAGGATCTTTAATTTTTCTACAATTATATCTCGTGGAGTTTTGGCCTGGAAAAAGTTCATTGTGAATACGACACTCCATAATAAATGCTTCAACCTCTCCCCCTGCCCCTTCGATCGTATTTGATATAAAATCTGCAAGATCAAAGTTCGCCGTATAAGGGTTAAAGTTATGCCGATAAACATAATGAGTTAGCTCATGAGCTAAATCTAATAAAGCATCATACTGATTTAATTCTTTATTAATAAATACCTTTGAATTTGACTCATAGGTTATCTCACTTAAATTTTGAGGATTAAATTTTCTAATCAGAGTCGTATCTGTTAAAGATCCTCGCCCCTCATGTACAATATCATATAGGGTTTTATTAGATAGCTTTGCCTTTTCATTTGCCGAGCGAACAAGCTCTTTACCAATTGGAGACTTAACTAATTGATAAAAAAGATTTTTTAAATTAAACTTTTGATTTTTGCTAAACTCGGTCCATTTTTTATCAGGTTCAAAGTGACTCTCAAACACATAATTTGCATGTGTCGTTTGAAAAAATAAAATGAATAAACTGATAAGTAGAACTTTCATTAAAGACTGTTTCGGACAAAATAGTGCTTAATCTAAATGAGTTTCTTTTAAAGAGTGCGATAGGAAAAAAGTGTCTTAACTGGAGTCTTAACCTCGGGAAAGTCTAACTTTACCCTGCGGAGCTCTTGCTTCGTCTTAGGCGATCTCTCTACGAAATACAAAGTATACTTACCTGGTATCAATTTTAAGCCCAAAGTCAGTAACGAGCCAGGTAAGCTGGTCCAATGCCTAGCGTCTGCCTTCTCTGTTTCCTTGATTGCTTTTTGAGAGATTAAAAATTGAGTCAAAGCAGCTGGTTTTGCAAATAACTCACCACCCACATCTTGCATTTTTTTATACGTGGCATATGCTGCAAGAATAGCCGTTATATATTTGAGACCAACCCGCGTACCTCTCTTTTTAAATGAATTTTCAATCATCTCTTGAGAGTTGATAAACGAAATATCACTTAAGGATGACATATAAACGAGTTTTTCAGTGAGGACTTTTTTCTCTTTTTGAAAGACTTCAATTTGATAATTATTTTTTTCATCTGAAGCTTTAGCACTCGGAAGCTCAAATTCAAGTCCTACTTCCTTAGTTAGCATTTCACCGGCAGAGTGCCTAGAATAAACCGTCGTATTTCCATGATGAGAAGCAAAGCCAAGACCGAGTGGTCCAAGAGCGAAATAAGTTAAGATTGGAACACCAATACCATTAACCAGGTTTCGTGTCGTTGGACTTTCTATACTATCAACTGCACTACGCAAGTTATATGTAAAATCCTTCCCCTTTAATTCACTAATCAAACCTTTTTCTATGATTATAGAAATGTTTTCTGCCCCATTGCTTTTAAGCTTTCGCTTTACGGTCAAACTTGGTTTATATCGTCTCAAGGTCTTTGCATAAGATGAGCGTCGAATTTTCTTAGTTAAAGTTAATATTTTATAAGTAAGATAGTTCTTAGTTTCTCCAAAGACTTTGGTTAGTTTTTTAGACTTAAGAGACTTTCCTTTTTTCCCTTTGTTATAAGCTCGCTTTAAATCGGCATTATATTTTTCATAGTTCTTATTAAATACTTTCTGGGTAGGACCAAGTTCGAGTAAAATTTGATAAGCACTTTTAAAAAGCTGTAAGGCAATCTCCTTATCTCTTTTCGTGGCCAAAACTTCATGTAAAGTTGCGGCCATTTGTTTTGCGAGTAAGTCGTGTTTTAAAAATGTTTTTACATTTCCCATTCGTGCCATTTCTTGAAAAAAGGAATCCCATGCAATTAAGGTACTTCTGACACGATTATAATGGCTACGTACTTGATCTTTAGATAATAAAGTTTTGACTTCAATATCTTTGCCGTCTTTTTTCTTTACCTGATAAAAATAGCCTCGCCGAGCCAGGTGATAAAAACTTAAAGCTTGATATTGATAGAGAAGAGAGCGTTCAAAAATTGAACCATAAAATGTTTGGCTATTATCATTTATGATGGAACTGGCCAGTAGCTCTTTAACGCTCTTAGTGTACAAAACATCAACAAGCTCATTTGCCTGAACAAATATTTGAGCCGCTTCGTGAAACCTGCCTTGCGCATACTTTAAACTCGCGGATTCCATATAAAAGAGAAGATGGTTTTTTTCATCCTTCTTAATAGATCTAGCATCTAATATTTCTTTCGCTTTCTCAAACTCTCTTTGAGTAAACATTTTTCTAAAGTCTTTTTGCTCCTGCCTTGATTTAACAGCGCAGCCAGAAAACAAAAAGACGAGAATGAATATGAAAGGAGTTTTGTTTACCAACCAAATGCCTTCTTATCTGAATATTTATTAACTCTAGTTCTTAAGCGGAAAACTTCTCCTGCTGTTTCAACGTTAGTCATCCTTAAGTTAACTGAGTATTCCTTAAGCGTTTTTCCCTTTCTTTTTTCTGGCTTCATATAAACGTTTCCAAAAATCATAAAATCAGCACCAAGTTGTCTTCCAATTTGCTTCGCTTGAGCAGGGTCAACCATACCATCGTTTTGATATGTAATTTCTGCAAGTATCTTCTCTCTGGCTTTTGCATCAACTAAAATAAATTCTCCACTGGCCGAAACTTCAAAAAGAAATTCATCATTCATATCATCAATTGGAAAGTATGCTTCGGCCGTATTATTTTGAACTTCAGCAATAAAAACCTTCGGTGTCCCCTTAAACTTGGCCATCATTCGCTTATAACCTTTATGGTTTTGCATTTGGGCCATAAGTTTCTTAACTGATTGTTTCGTATCCTCTCCCATCCAGTTATCAGTAATCTCCATACTTTTCTCATCTGATTTTTCGTTATCAACTCTCTCGGCCTTAAATGTCGAACACGAAACACTCATTAGGACAATCAAACTCATTAAAATTGTTTTTTTCATCTTTTACCTCTAGTTTAAATTTAATTTATCAATATTATTTTCAATCTCTGTGACTAAACTTTGCCTAATCTTTAAAAAGGCATCTGCTTTTGTTCTTCCTTGGGCTAATTTTGTAATCAAATAGACACCAAGTTTTTTATTAATATTATTTTTTGCGGCTAATTCTACAGTGAAAGTGTATTTTTTAAAGCCAGGAACATTTAGGTATTCATCAATCTCTTTATAAGCAATCATCACATTAAAGTCACTGTCATTTCCCTTCGTGATGAGGTAGCCAACGCCAGTAAAGACTTCTTCTATTTTTTTTAATAGCACTAAGGGGATATTCTCTGTCGAATTAAAATGAATCTTTCGACCTTTTTTAGTTTGGAATTTTAAATTATTAATTTGAGAAAATGTATAACGTCTGTTGATACCAGAGTTATCGATCACCATGATTTTTTCGTTTAGCATTTCCCTTTGATTAAAAAGAAGATTGAGCTTTTTTATATAAAGTCTATTTTGCAATTTATAAAAATGTGCCATCTCATCATCAATCCGGGTTATTTCTTGTTTCAAAATATTGAGGGTTTTAGGCTTACTTAGACTTGCAAGTGAAAAAAATATTTTCTCTTTAGAGAACTTTGCTTTTATCTCAAGTCCCTTCAAAACAATATTAACTTGTTGATTAATTTGATCTTCTACATACTCTTTAATCTCGCTTAATTCTTTTGCCGAAAAGCTTTGTTTAGTTAGTTGAAATTCAGCTTGTACCTTAGTTTCAAAAATTCCAGCTAGTGCTTTTTTGGCATAAGCATCAGCTTCCTTTTGCGTACTCCCAGATCCGGTAGCACATATCTCATCTTTATTGCATCCATCAGCTGCCGAATAAAGCCACTCAGGCTCATTTTCAGCTACCCATTTTTTTTTCTTAGGAGTACTACAACCAAAAACGGCTAATAAAATACAAATCAAACTGATTACTTTCATAAAAAACCTTTCCCTTATACCGAGAAGCACCTTTTGGTACAGATTAGATTAAATCTCTTTAAAGTCAACTTTGAATCTTTACGCTTACTGTTAAGGCAAATAATAATATGTATGATATATAATACCTATTATTATTTCATTTAAAACGGAGGAAAAATGGAACATAAATTACCAGAACTACCATGGGCCCAAGATGCCCTTGAGCCACATATTTCAGCAGAAACAATTAGTTATCATTACGGTAAGCATCACAATGCCTACGTAACAAAGCTAAATGCGGCTATCAAAGGATCTGAGTTAGAAAGTGCAAGCCTAGAAGAGGTTATACTTAAATCAACTGGCGGTACCTTTAACAATGCAGCGCAAGTGTGGAACCATAGCTTTTACTGGAATTGCCTAGCACCAAATAAAGGTGGAGCGGCTACAGGTAGTATTGCTGAGAAAATAACAGCAAAGTGGGGATCATTTGATAGTTTTAAGGCTGAGTTTACTCAAAGTGCCGGTGCAAACTTCGGATCAGGCTGGACATGGTTAGTTGATAATAATGGCCAATTAGAAATCTTTAATACCAGTAATGCTGATATACCAATGAAGCATGGATTTAAAGCACTTCTTACTATTGATGTTTGGGAGCATGCTTACTATGTTGATTATAGAAATGCACGCCCAAAATACATAGAAGCTTTCTGGGATCTAGTTAATTGGGATTTTGTTAACTCTAACCTATAAATGATGATTTCTAGTCCACTCTATAAAGGGTGGACTATTGTTTACATCACAACCTATAGTGATTAAAGTATCCGCTGAACATTTCATTTAAAGTGACTCTATGATTAGTACAATTAGATATATTTTATACACAATATGCATTTTTTTAAGCCTAATTATTATCACACCCATTTGTCTTATAAGACCCCTAAGCCCTAAAAACAATACTGTGTACTTTGTCGTCTTTCGCTGGTTGGTGGAAGTCATTGTCGGTATCAAAGTCCACACGACGGGACAAGAGATTATCAAACAGACCCACCCAAGTGTTCTTATTGGTAATCACCAACATAATTATGATGTTGCCACTATTTCTCAATTATTTATTAATCACGTCATCGTCTTAGGAAAATTTGAACTAGGACTTATTCCCTACTTTGGACAAATCTATGTTCTGTGTGGAAATACCCTCATTAAAAGGGGAAATAGAAAAAAAGCCATGCAGTCCATGGAAAATCTAGAAAATAAAATCATGACTAAATCTTTATCTATTCTCGTTTTCCCTGAAGGACACCGCAATCAAAGCGAAGAGCTACTTCCATTTAAAAAGGGAGCTTTCCATACGGCCATAAGGACTCAAAGCCCTTTAATTCCTTTTTCTGTCTCACAATTTATACGCTTTCAGGATCTAAATAAATTTAAGCGTATCCATATATATGTCAAAATTCATCCCCCTATACCAACGAAGGGTTTAACTAAAAAAGACATACCAGAATTAATTTTAAAGTCTCGCAAGGCTATTAAGGAAGGTATAAAAGAATTAAACCAAAACTACTCTAGTAAATAAGATCGAGATTAAGTGTAATTAACTGCTGCTTATAATTATCTGTATCCTGATCAGCAACCTGAGTGCTCAACCCATAATCAAGGGTCAAATACAAGTTCTCACCGACAGGACGATTTAAGTTAATACCAAAGCTTGTTAAAGCAGGAGTTCCTTTGTCTGAGTCATTTGTATAGGCAGTACTACTGTAGCTATTATATAACGTTGGATTAAAAAGCTTATAGAAAGTTGGAAAAATAAAATCCAATCTCGTCGTAAGAGTGTTTGCGTTACTTGTGTCTGCCTTGGCATAGGTAGAGGAATTATAATTATTATACATAAAAAGAGTAAGGTGTTTAAAGATCATAATTTGTTCATAGGTAAGGCTTATCGAACTATTAGAGCTCGTCTCTTCCTCTGCTGTAACTTGCTCATACCTGAATCTAAAAGTGGAAGGATTTGACTTCCACAACTGCAATTCTTCAGAAAATGTAGCGCCAACGGTATTATTGCTGGCCGCAAATTCTTCATCAGCATCCCCATCATCAGCATTATAGGTGTAATCAAAATCCATATAAAAAGTAGCAGGATTTTTTGAATAAATATGTTCATAGTTCATCTTTAGAGCTGTCTTTATAAAGTATTTATTATAAGGAAGTATCTTAGTTGAGTCCGAGCTATATTTAGTCATCTGGGCGCTAAATTCTGGAGCGTATGAGAAAATAGAATTAGGATAAAAAGAGTAACGTGAGAAAAAACCTAACTGATAGTAGGCAGAAGTATAATCCTTAGTTTCCAAAGCTGATTTATCGTCCTCAGAAGTGGAAGTGACATTATCATTCATACCGTACAGCATATTTGCTTTCACATAAAATGGAGGTCTTGCAGTCGGTTTACCATTTCTCATTTTAAATAAAATAATTTCATATTTTTTTTGCAGATTTATTATTTTACTTCTAATTTCATCCGCAAGTTTACTTCCTTCATCGTAAGCTAAGGCTTTTTCATATTGAGGGATGACATATTTTTTAACTCCCTTAAATGGGTCTCGTTGTCTCTCAATTTGCTTTAAATAAACATCCCCGACTTGCATTCTAGCAGCCTGCATGACATCTTTTTTTTCATCCGCTGGCAATTTTTCAATTAATTTATAAAAGCTAACCGCTTTTTTATAATCTTTTAATTCTTGTGAGATAAAGGCAATGTAGTATAAAGAAACACCTACCTTATATTTTCGTTTAACTGATTTTTTAAAGGCAATCCTAGCTCGTTTATACTTTGATGCCACATAAAGCACCTGTCCGTATTCATAATAACTATCCTTTGCAATGTACTTTAGCTCAAGTGCTTTAATAAAATATTTTTCAGCTTCTTCAAAGTCATTCATCTTAGCCAAACTCTTCGCTTGCCAATAATAAATAAGCCCTTGAATTTTAGTTGCTTGTTTTGAACCAGGCTTAATTCTTTCTTGTAGTTTACCTAATACGGAAATAACTTCATCGTATTTTCCCGCTTGGAACTGAGTAAAGACATTTGAGATAAGTTGTTTGGAGCTCACTTTTTTTGCTAAAACAATATTAGCAAAAGACAACGATCCTAACACAAGAAAAAGAGACAATATTTTTTTCATGTAATTCCTAAAAGATTTAATAATACATTGAAATTATACAAGAAAATTAAAAAAGAATGAATACAAAGAAAAATAGGCCATTACTGACCTATTTTACTTTTGTACTATAAAACTAATTCCTAATTATTAGCAGCTGGCTTATTTACCTTGATATTCACTTTTGTTCTACCCGTATTCGTTGTTGTTGTCCCGCCTGTTGTATCGGTGTGTGTTGGTGGAACAAATGATGTACCTACTGGTAAAGGTGGCATATCAAAAACGTCCGGATCTACAGCAACAGGGAAATCCCCAACATTATCACGGTAGTGCTGAGTAAATTCTTGCTTAATTTGCTCTTCTATCATGAACTCTTCTTGCATGGTAGCATCAAAGCTTTGGTTGAATTCATTCATAGTTGAATCCATTGTTGAATCCATCGCAGGGTCCATCGGTGAGTCCTTCATTCCAGCAGGAACCGGCCCATTTACTGGCTCTTTAGGTGGAATATATTTCATCACTGGAGCGAGATCTATTGGCTTAACCTGATCGACAGGTTTAATTTCAAGCACAACAACACCTTTAACTGCTCCTGTCTCAATATCGACCTTTAAAAATTGTCCTTCTTCATTTATTTGAAAACCTTGCGGCGGAAGATACTCACCATTAGAAGAAGATCCTCCATTAGTTGCACTTACCCACTCACCAACGTTTTTATCAAAAGTGGAATCAAGCCCTGGAGGTATCAATGTTCCTGTGTCAATATGAATCTGAACTCCATCAGCAGGTTTTACATCATCGCCATGGACAAAACCATTAGCAACCTCTGGTTTAACTTGATCACCCTCAGCTATTACCCGGTCTTTAACATCAACTTTTATGAGTTTCTTAATTTCATCTTTTAATGATGCATTATCATTTGCAACCACATTACCACTTAATCCTGGTGGTACCATAGACTTTGATTTTGTTTGTTCAGTCTTAGCCGAAACTTCAAAGTTTTTATTCTTATTCAGTTGATTAAATTGACGTGAGCTAAGCTTAGCCCCAACTGTTGGTTTAGCAAACTTACGATTAACAACCGAGACTTCTCCTGGTTTAATCTTTCTTCCCTGACTAACAATGCCCTCAAGGTTTCTTAAGTTATCACCTTTTTTAAATTTATTAAAAACAATACTTCCTTCAAAAAGAACTGTTGTTGTTGAACCGGTTTTTTTATTCGCAGTAAACATAAAATCAGTTCCCCTGACCCCCATGACTGCATTTCTGGACTTAACAAATAGTTTTGATTTATCTTTATCCATCTTCAAGTAATCTTTCGTAACCTTAGATCGAATCTTACCTGTTAAGAGATTAATAACTCCTGCTTCTGACTTACTAAATTTTTCAATTTTAAGCTCAGATTTTGGGCCAATATTCATGGATGATTTATCGATGAAGCTCAGCCTTACAAAGCTTCTGGCCGATGTTTTTATAATCGCCCCCTCTGTCAGCCACATCCCCTTTTTAATAGCACCGGCACTACCGTCGAGGGCCAGCATAGAAGCTTTTCCTTTAACAACCTTAACGATGGCTACTTTTTTAGACTTTTGACCAGAAAAAGCAAAAAAGCTCATCACCGCGACCAAAGATAATACTAATAATTTTTTCATGGCTTCATCCCTTATTGTTTACATATAACTAATCGGAGATCAGTAAACTTTCTTCACTTGTTTCAGGGTTCATTATCTAACAAAGCCAAGATATTAGCATCTGTTCTTGTAATTACAGGTATCTAGGTGGTAGTCAAAACAAGCAATATTTTGATATTGACTATAATTTATGGCAAATAAATCTAAAAAGGATTTCTAAAGCTGCTCTTGATCAAACATCGTTACATCAAGGTATGTAAGCATAGCTTTTCTAAGTTCAGACAAGCTGATGTTTTCTGTATCTTCTCTATTTTTAAAGAGTTCTTTTTTAATTAATTCAACTGGAAAACCACTCATTTGTGCAAATTGGTCGAGGTCAATACCAATATTTTCAGTGCTAGTACTCATTTCTATCTCCTTGAACTTAGCGCCTTTATCATCCTTGCAAAGGCATTTTTTCTCTTAATGACATACAGCATATCTATTAAGAAAAACTTATGTCAAATACTCCACTGCTAATGTAAGTTTTTGTTACTATTTAATAATGATGTAGCATAAGCAATTGTAATTACTAAGGTGTCAATTAAAAAGGAA
>JABJPQ010000513.1 GCA_018663815.1 Halobacteriovoraceae bacterium
CAAGTATTATCATTGAGAGTATCGTCTTAATTGTTTGGCTTGAGACCGGTTTACTTAATCAACTTCTTAGTATTATCGCACAAGTATCGAGTTCACCCGTAATGCAAGGTGTTTGTTTTATTTTTGCTTTTATGCTTATTAGCTCTATTTTCTCTTTACCTGAAAGCCTTTATTCAACATTTGTTATTGAAGAGAAGTTTGGCTTTAATAAAATGACTCCCGCTCTTTTTTTAAAGGATATGCTTAAACAATTCTTACTTGCTGCTATTATTGGCTTACCATTTCTCTTTATTACACTTAAAATTCTCTATGGGCTAGGTTCACTATGGTGGCTCTATACATGGGCTTTTATTATCGTCTTTCAATTCATTATGATATGGGCTTACCCTAAATTTATTGCTCCATTATTTAATAAATTTACTAAGATGGAAGACGAAGAGTTGATTCAAAATATTAACTCTCTTTCTGATCGGTGTGATGTAAATTTTAAAGATTACTACATTATGAATGCGTCTATTAGAAGCTCACATGGCAATGCTTATTTCACAGGCTTTGGTAAAAATAAAAGAATAGTTTTTTTTGATACATTATTAAAATCACTTGAACAAAATGAAGTCGTCTCTGTTTTAGCCCATGAACTTGGTCACTTGAAAAGAAAACATATTTTAAAATCAATTATTTTAAGCTCGCTTTTTATGCTGGCCGGTCTATTTGTTCTAGGTCAACTTTATATAATGCCTAGTTTTTTTCAAGCCTTTAATTTCCAAAGTAATGAACCTTATTTGGCCATGCTATTATTTATGCTTATCTCACCTTTTTATACTTTTTTGCTAACCCCATTTTTCTCATGGCTTTCCCGTCGAAATGAATTTGAAGCTGATGAATTTGCGGCAACCTTTGCTAGCGCGAAGGCACTTATTACTGCTCTTTTAAAAATGTATAAAGATAATTCTTCAACCCTAACACCACACCCAGTCTATTCTAAATTCTACTTTTCACATCCACCTGCAAAGGAGCGAATAGAGTTTTTAAACAGCTTTCCGAGCTAGATTGAGGTAACTTTTAGTCATCTATAATGGAATCTTTTAAAAATTTAAAATAAGGCTCTCTGAACCTCTCAACCTCATTGTGAAGTTCATGATATCCACCATCAATAACAAGTAGCTTTGCGTTTCTTTCAACATCCGTGAAATAATTGATTGTCGAATCTGGATCAATGATTCCATCCTTGGAGCCAACAGCACAATAGAGATCACATTTTATTCTTAAAGGTCTTGAAAAGACCTCTTTGCCTTCAGTTAGAATTTCGAAAAAAACCTTAGTGTGAACCTTAAGAGAATTTAAGGGATCTGTTACATAAGTTTCATAAACTCGAGGATCATGGGATAAAGTCGTTAAATCCAATAGCCCTGAAACAGGAACAGATAAAGGTAAGGATGTAAGACCATGCATAAACTTAAGAGGTGTAAATTGAAATAGTTTTCCGGCCAGTCCAGGCCCAGCAACAGGGACACTACTTAAGAATACTTTTTCGGGATAAAAATTATCATCCACACTATTTTGCATGTATGATGAAGTAATTAAAGCACCCATTGAATGGCCAACTAAAATAAACTTGTCCATTGAATAGCTATCTTTCAAGTAGGCAATGACTTCCCCCAGATCCTCTACATAATCTTTAAAAGAATTAACGTGAGCTTTCTTTCCGCTAGATTTCCCATGCCCTCGCAAATCATATAAACAAATATTAAAGTATTGCGAAAAGAGGGTGTGCATATACTGATGCCGTCCACAGTGCTCTCCTAGCCCGTGAGTAACAATTATCCATGTCGGATTTCCTTTCTCGATTATATCAGTATGTAATACTTCATTATCTCTTAATTTGATTTTCTTTTCTTCACTTATCATGAACTTGCCTTTTTTTATTTCCAAAAATAAAATTATTGATTACTATATTACCATGTATTGTCCCGTTTGTTTTAATGATACCCTGAAAATCGCCTCTAGTGGAGTTGTTAAATTCTCATTTAATGGTAAAGCCAAGGCTACTAGCCAGTTTTATTATAATCTCAATATTGATAGTGAGAAAGACATACTAGAAAAGTTAGATACTGTCGTTAAGGAATACTTCATCTATTATTCAGGTTTTCAAAATAAAGACCCGTTACAAGAGGTTGAGTGCTACTCAATCGATTTTAAGTGCCAAAACGGTTGTGTCATCAATACAAGTAATAAAGTAAATGTCTTGGGTCTTATTTTTTCGAAGGCTGAGTTAATTAAATCGATCAATACTTTTGGAGATAAATACCAAATTCCCCTCGACTTAAAAATCAACTAAAAAAAGTCTTATAAAGAAAGATCCAAAGTAAGCTCAACTTCAACATATCCATTATACATAAAATCGACGGCCTTGAGACTTTCAAGTGACAAGTAGGTATTAATATTTAAAAAATCTGAGCTGGTTATTAAAGGAAGTAAATTTAAATTACTTACTTCTAGATCAAGACAATTGTGACGAGAACAACGGTCAATATCAAGTATATCTAAGTCAGAGTTAAGAAACTTTGTATCCTCTTGTAATGTTTCCTTAAACTGTTTTATTGCATTATCATTACGAACCTGAATAAAAAGAGATCTTCCAACCAAGCTAACATCCTTAATAATGTCTTTGAATCTCTCTGAGCTTAAGTATTTTTTAGTTTCAATAAGCTTAGAGTTTAAGCGAATAATAAATGTCCTTCGTAAAAATGGTGTTTCAGTACCACGAATTTTTTCTAATAATTGTTTGGGCTTGATACCCTTTCGAAGTTTTACATATATATCTTTCTTTGACTGCGCTTGGAACCTATTAGAACTTCTCTTCCGGTAACGGGCACTTTTAATTATATCCTTAAATTTTTCAGATCTTAAGTACTTAAGTTTTTTAACCTTATCAGTCTTAGCAAAAAAAACAACTCCTCTTTTACCATTTAGAACCTTATACTTTGTCTTCGACAACATCGGACCTTTGTTGACATAATCAATGATATTTATTTCATCTCTCGTATCTATTTCTTGATTTAAAGTGATTTTTTGAGCTAAAGAAGTTGATGTTTTCTTAATTTTTTTAAACTCCTCAGCAGTGATATCATCTACTCCTTCAAATCCTTTTTTCGACGAAGTTGATACATTTATAAAGAGTTGGCTAATAAGATCAAAGTTGCTCAATAATTTCTTACTCTCTACTCCATTGCAATTTTTATTTTCAAGTCGACATTCTTCAGAGGTAAAAAAAACCTTTTTAACCTTTGCGGCCTTTATTATTCTTTCACTTACTCTTGGAAGTTTTAAGCTCGCTGAAAGTTTCATATGATTAGAAAATCCCAATTCGATAATAAAACTATAGAAAGAAAGTTTAATTGAATCGATTGCACTATCAAGAAAGCTCTTTTGCTCCGAATTTAAGACTTCATTGCCTAGGATCTCTTCCAGTTCGTAATAGCCTAAAGAGTTCTCGGTAAGTGGGACCTTAATAGTGTATGTAACAAACTTTCCATCACCATACCGTTGCGCAAGTGTTGATGACTGTGAAATAGGAGCGACATCTGATGTTGTTTCAAAGTTGTTATCTAGCATTTCAATTAACTGACAGCTATTAAAAGACAGAATAATTATAATGATTGCAAATAACTTCACCAATAGCTCCTTAATTTTAAAAGTATATTATCAAAGGGAAAGAAAGATAAGTTTTTTTAACGCGTCGTGTTATTTTTACACGAAGTGATTATTTTTGTGATTTTTTTCAAAATTACTCCTAACATTTAGGCAAATAGATTAATAATTTGGAGATATTGAGTTGTATCGAGTCGTCTTTTACTTATATTTAGCGCTAGCCTCATCACAAGTGTTGGCTCAGTACCACAAAACCTTACCCAAAGGGGTAAGAATGATATCAAATCGACATATTCAATCGAATATAAAGTCGTCCTATAATAAATCAAAATCTGAAACACCCTACGCTTATAAAGTTGATGCTGATATAGATACTCTGAAAAATGTTGATAATGAAGCCATTCAAAGTATTTTAACCCTCTTTGAACCCTACCCTGAAGCCCTCAAAGAACTGTCCTTTGGAAGTCACAAAATTGAAGCCAATGCCAAAGTCAAAATCGATGTTTATGCGTTTGCCTATGGAATTACGAATAAACTCACAGCTTATATTGGTATGCCAATCTATGATGCCAAAGTTAAAGTTCGTTACAAAAAATTATCCGAGAACTCAAATAAAAAAGTTTCTGAAATACTTCAAAAGAAATATGGGGATGACATGGCTCAAACACTTGGGAACATGGTTGAAAATTTTTACACTATTGACGAAACAGTTATTCAAAGTGCAATCGTTAACTCTCTTGGCTATAAAGAGTTAGGAGATTGGTCTGGTCAAGGGCTTGGCGACACTGAAATAGGACTAAAATATAATATTATCAATAAAAAAAGATATGGTGTTCTAACGTCATTTGGAGCTGTTGCACCCACAGGATATGTTGATGACCCAGATTTAATTCAAGACATCGGCTTTGGTGATGGCCAATGGGATGTTTTTTTTGAACTAGGTAGCGGATATCACCTAAGTGATAATCTTATTTTCAACTCATGGGGCCGCTACACTCATCAGTTTGAAAGTAAGAAAAAACTTCGAGTTCCCTTTAGTGAAAAAATTGAAATATCAGGTCAAAAACAAACATTTAATGAAAAGCTCGGTAACAAAACTGATCTAGGAATAGACTTAGAGTTCATTGCTACTGACTGGCTTACATTTCGACCAGCGATTAGTTACAGCACCACGGAAAAAGCTAACTACAAGTCAAATAACTCTGCGGTCGACAGCTTATTAGAGGAAAACTCAAACTCATACTCACAAAACTTCATGTTTCAAACTCAACTCAGCTCTGTAAACCTGTACCTAAAAAACAAGTTTATTCTTCCTGCACAATTAAATTTTTCTTATCAGACAATGATTGAGGGAAGAAATACTCCCAAAGTTGATTTGTATGATATTGAGTTTAGAATGTTTTTCTAAGTGAGTTTGTAGCCCTCGCCCCAAACAGTATCTATGCGAAAATTGACTTCTTTGATTTTTTTTCTAAGCGAAAAAATATGGACATCTATATTTCGAGGAGTCATCTTCTCATCATTATCGAAACAAGTAATTAAAGAGTCTCTTGAAACGGCCTTATTAAACTCAGCATAAAGTTTATTAAAAATCACAAATTCTCTTTGAGTTAAATTTACTGTTTTGCCGTCTTTTATAAAAGTTAGGGCTTCAGGGATTAATTTAAAACGAGAAAGTTCGCTGTCAGATCTAATCAAAGAGAGTTTTTTATTTGCATTTCCAATTCGAACAAGTAGCTCATCGAGAGAAAAAGGTTTCGTAATATAGTCATCTGCTCCTGACTTTAACCCACAGATAATCTCTTCATTTTTTGTATAAGCGGAAACCATAAAAATAGGAGAGATTTTATCTTCAATGCGAATTTTAGCAATAATATCAAGCCCTGGTTCTCCCGGAAGATTCCAATCAACAAGGTAGAGTCCTTCAAAGTCGTGAGGAACATTCTGATAATAATCCTCTGCGCTACAAAAGCTAATAACCTTATAGTCATTTGCCTCTAAATAACAAGAAAGTGTTTCAACAATATCTTGTTCATCCTCTATAATGCATATATTTCCTAAGCACATACCAACAACCCCAGATCTATGTAAGTAACCTCAGTTCGGCCAAAGATATCAAGCTAGCACATGCTCTCGTAGCTTTTCGCTAATTGTTATCGAAGGTTTCTTTTCCTTATGAGTGTAAGAAATGAGTCCAGCAATCACATTTACCATGAAGTTAAC
>JABJPQ010000284.1 GCA_018663815.1 Halobacteriovoraceae bacterium
AAGAAAAACTAAAAATTGATGTGAAAATTATTACTGGAGAAGCAGAGGCTCATTACTCCGCAATGGGTATTTTGTTTGACAAAAAAATTAATGATGATGAAATTACGATTATGGATATTGGAGGCGCTTCAACCGAGCTGATTCGAGTCGACACAAGACTTAAAAAAATTCTTCATTCCTTTTCAATGCCTGTTGGTGCCGTGCGAATGACTAATTGGAACGAGCAGGGAAATCGTAAAGAAAAGCTAAACCTAATCTTAAAGGATTTTGAATCAGATCTATTACAAGTAAAAACTAAAAAATTATACTGTGTTGCTGGAACAATGACTTCAGTTGGAAATATGTATTCAGGTAATACTGCTTTTATTGAAAATGAAGTGAATGGCTTAGAATTTGAAAAGACACAGGTTAATGAAATGCTCGAAAATTATCAAAAGTTTAGTGCTGATGATTTTCTAGTGAAATTTCCCTTCTTAGGAAAAAGGAGTAAAACAATCTTGTCAGGTTTATACTTAGCAGAATCAGTTCTTAGTGGATTAGGTGTTGAAAGTGTCTATATTTCAACTTATGGTTTAAGGTATGGAACATTGTTAGCGGGAGAGATAAAACATGAATTCATCAACTCAATTTAAAGAACAACTCCTATCATCTGGGGATGTTATTTTTAAAATAGATGACCCTTGCGAGTGCTCGTATATTGTGAAGTCTGGTAATGTTATTTGTTTTTCCTTGTCAACTGACAATAGAATTATCCCAACGTTCTCCGTTAAGGATAATGGAGTTATTGGAGAAGATAATGTTTTTTCACAAAATGAGAAACATTTGTATTATGCTGTCGCTTTAACAGATGTCATTCTCATTCGTATTCCAAATGCTGAAGTTATGACTTTCCTAGACTCTTCCAGCGACTGGATGAAGCGAATTATTTTTGATCTAGGTGAAAAGGTTCTAAAAACTATGGACACGATTGTTGAACATAAAATTTTAGATGATCGGCTGCACGCTAATGTTGTCTTCTCAAGTGAAGAGGAAGCACTTTTACTTAAAGCGATTTCTTAAAGATCTATTTGTTGTTGTCTACTCAGTTGGATAGCTCTTTGAATGATTTTATCTTGTGCTCTTTTAGATTCTGTACTTTTATCAGCTAAATTTTGATTCATAATAGAAAATGCTTTTTCGGCATCGTGACGTTCCATCACAAGGAGAGCCCTTCTTTGTAAAGATGTTTCTAAAGGGTATAAAGCTAACGCTACAATTGCTGGGTTAACATCGGAAAATATTTTTTTTAAGCCTGTTTGTGAAATCTGAAAAAGACTTTTAAAAGAAAAACTTTGCTCAGAAAGTTCTCTGGCCATAACAGCGTTACGCTGCCTTATATTTCCAAGAAGTTTTTGTTTATCTTTTTCATTCATAAATTGCAACATTTCAATAATTTGTTGTTTTCCGTTAATGAATATTCCTTGTTCTGTTTTTTCTGTCATAAAAGCTCCTTTAAATAGCTTATGCCTCTATTTTTGCTTTTTCAGATTCAAACTTAAGCTTAGCATTTTCGAGGTAATCGCGGTGTTCTAGTTGCTTGCCCTCAACCTCTTTGTCTTGAGATATTTGGATTTCAGCAAGTTTATCTTTATGAATTGACTTTGTTTCATTCATAATTTGATCGAATCGTTTTGCTTCTTCCGAGAGCATGTTATTGTTCTTTTTTCTTAAATTGATTAACTTTGTTTCTAATTGGCTTTTTTCATGTGATACATCTTTGTTATAGTCTTTTTGGATCTTTGCCATTGTTGATTTAGTTGATTCATTTAGCTTGTTTATTTCTGCACGCATATTTCTTTTAATTTTTTTCACTTCAAATTGATGCTTATTTTCCATTGCTTCAGATTGTCTTGCTCTAATTTGTTGTTTTACACCGTCCATTAGCTTTCCTCACATGAGTATCGAATTTGTTTCGATATCATGTATTATGATACGATATAAGTTGTTTACGAAACAAGGTGGGTAAAAAAAGCATGTACTTGATCTTTTAGGGTGAGTTATTTTTTATGTTCACGTAATAATCAATAGATAAACTATAAAAATAAACTATAATGAATAAGATATGACACTGATTTTAAAATATGATGATCAAATTCGTTTTAAAGAATGGTTGGAGCTAAATCTCGATAGTATTTCATGGGAGGGAAGATACCTGCGTGAATTTAATACTGTTTGGGATTTGGTTTTTGAGCCAAATATGAGTGTTGAAGATCAATTCAAAACATTAAATCTAGTTGAGAATTCAGTGTCACAAGGACCGATACAATCA
>JABJPQ010000085.1 GCA_018663815.1 Halobacteriovoraceae bacterium
GGTATGAAGAAAGAGGGGGGGGCAGCGCTCAATAAGGTGACCGAAACTTTTTTTATTTAAAGCTCACCTTCTAGCTTCGCTTTAATATAACTTGTTCGGCAGTGTGAATTAGTGACTATGATTAAATCAAGATCACTCTCATCAGAGTAATCTCCTCTTGCATATGAACCGTGCAGAAAAATTCCATCAACATTCTGAAGAGTTTTAAGTACTATCGGTCTAATCAGATCAAAGTTTATTTTTCTCAAACAGGTTCCTAGAGTTAAAACACTTTAATTTTTCTTAAATAATCATTTAAAAAATTTATAATATCTTTAATATCTTCTGGAGCATCAGGAACTTTTTTTCTAAAAGCTTTCCATGTACCATTAAAGTCTTCGCTATAATCTTCAATTTTCTGTATTTCAGTTTTTCTTTGAGTAAATGTTCTCTTTATTGCTTCGAGTACCTTTTCCTCCCCCATCACGGACTGTGAGGCTAGTAGGTGGCAATCAAAGTAATCTTTCATTCTAGAGTTTAGTGCCTTGAGACTAATTATTGCTTGCAGTTTTTCAGAAAATATAAATTCAGGGGGATAGGAGAGCAACATAGCCCCACTTTTACCTATTAAGGGTTGATCTTTGTACTCTAATTGCTCTAACCCCATCTCATATTCATCGACAGAATCCCCTATACCAATGTCAACTTGCAGCTTATCTTTCATTTCACCCAACTTAACATCAATTTTAAGTCTAAAGCCCGGATATTGTTTATCACCATCTTCTAATGTTATTATTTTAACATTTTCATAAATAAATTCATCATTCAAATCAAGACTTGCAATCTCACTAAACACAGTTTTAATTGTTTCTTCTTGTCCATCAAGTTCCTTTAACAAAAAGTCTATATCCTTAGTAATTCTTTCTGTACTAATATAATGCTTTAAGCAAAGTCCACCTTTGAAAATTAAATTATCTCTGTATTTTGAAATTGAAACTCTTGTTAAAAACCTCTCAAAGGTTAATTGTTTAAATAGCTCTGCATAAGACTTCTTATTTTGATTTGCTATATTTTTTAACTTTTGTTTAATTGATTCTGCATTCATGTTACAACCTCATGATTTTCTGACAGCCACTTAGTACTATCTTGAAATACACTTCTTTTAATTGACGGATAATCTTTCGCCTTAGCAATTGTTAGCTCTTTTATTATTTCAACTACCTTTGGTGATCTAAGTTTACTGGCCATTTCAAGTAGGTCATTAATCCTAACCTTCTCTTCATCTTGGTCAAAATAATGTCTCAGAGAGGTAATAGCTGTCTCTTCGTCTAGGTACTTGAATGCATCACAAACACTTCTCTCAGGAGTTGTTATTCTAACAATTTGCCCTGCAATTTTTTTCCAGATCACTCCAGAAGTAAGATCCCTTGGTCTAATTATTTGTATCTTATTTTTATCCTTGGGTATTGAGTAGTTATTCGGAATTGCAAACCAATAAGATCTAGGAATTTCATCAGTAATATCCCAATAGCTAAGCGCTGAGATCAGGCAAATTACAGATTCTTTAATTCCTTTAGAGTTAACTGCCATATCTGAAAATTGAAAATCTTCATCTGACTCAAATTCAGGAAAAACATAGTAACCTCTCCTAACTCTTTCAAGGACACCTTTTTTAACATAGAAACTAAGCATTCTTGGGCTGACCTTATAAGCACCTGCCTCTTTAGTGCTAAAGCATTTCCCTCTGATCTCGTTTTTAAGAATATCAATTTTTGACTTACTCATGTATACATCCAATGTCAGTATTATTAACTGACATTATTATTATACACTATTTCGGAATAATTATGTAATATATTAATGTCAAAGATAGTTTTTGACATTGAATGATTACAATAGCTTCCATAAGCTACTGAATTAGCGATAAAAAAAGATGATTAACTAGTTAGAATCACACAAAAACATCACTAACTATCTGATATCATTAGTTATTTTAATTATCGCATGCTTAAACATGAGATAATTAAAAAATTTGGGATTTTTGACCGGTGCTGGCCAGAGACGACAAGGTTTTAAAAGGATTGTGAAAAATTTTGGATTCAGAAAATGCTTGAAAGAGAAATGGCTCAGTTTGCTGCAGAACTATGGGGATTTGGGATTAATAGTCTCTTAGAAATTAGAACCTCTGTATTGTTTTGTTTCTCAGTAATATGCTTAACAGTAAAATTATCAGTAGATCTAGTTTTGTTTGTATTTAAACCTGTAA
>JABJPQ010000387.1 GCA_018663815.1 Halobacteriovoraceae bacterium
CATTAAAAAGCGATAATGGTGTAAATATCTGTAAAGAAAAGAAAAATACTGTCGATAAAAAAGACATCAAACAGGCAGCTTAATGACTCATCGAAGCTGACATCTAATTCCAGTCACTACAGTCTCCCTTTTTTTTTGTCTTCTTTTTATTCACATGACTTAAAAATAAACACATTCATTTTCTAAGTATCTAATACTACATACATTTTTTTGGTATGAGGCTTGCTTTATATATCGTGTCTTTAATAAGTAAACGTTTTAACAAACTTGTTTCCCCCTAAATAAGTTTGTTGAATTAATAAAAAAAGGACCTGGTCCCCCTACCAGGTCTTTTTTTTTATCTAAGGATCGATATTATGCGTAGCCTACTGATTTTACCTTTTCTACTTATAAGCAATGTTTTTGCTCAAGATAATATTAAAGGTGGTTGTGAACTCGAAATTACGAAGAATCAAACAGGCGCCCTAGTTTCCTATTTTAATGATGATACAGATGATATTTTGACAGCGGCTTTTGAGACTAGTTATTTTGGGTTTAACTTTAATCAACTGGGACCAGGTCATTTTTTGCGCTTAGACCCTTTGGTCAAATTTGATATTGAGAAAGTTAAAATTGATCCCGCAAATAATAAACATCAAATTCTTGTTTTTGAGCATGATTATGATTCAAAATTGAAATATGAAAATAATCTGAAATTAAAAGGTTCATCTTCTGACAACTATGAAAAACTTGGAACAATGGGATTAAAAATTGCTTACTCTGGAAAGAGCGGTGAAATGCCAGGACAAACTGACCAGGCGCTCAGGGCTATGTCCCAAAGTCTTGAATATCAAAATGGCAAACAAGTTAATGGACGTCCTTATATTTACTATAATTATTCCTTTGCCCATAATGAATCTGGTCTTGGGGTTACCCATAGTAATTTTGCTGTTTTTGATGAGTCCAATATTGCTGAATTTGAGTTTAACTTTCCTTTAATTATAAAATCGAAGGGAAAGGTTAAGCATACAAGTGAGTTAACAGCTCGTTGTCGCTTTGAAATGATTAACGAAAGTCAGGTAAATAACACACGTTCTTGGATAAAAGACACTTCGGAAGTATTTAGTGTTGGGATTGAAGGTCTTTCAGGCGTATTTAGGAAGTAAACTTGTTTGTAATCTCAAAACATGTATGAATCTTTAAATCTCTAAAGTCGGCAGGAATTGATTTTAATGTAATATCTTTAACAGCATAGTTATCAAGTATTTCAGTATCCAGTTTAAATTTACGATAATTATTTGAAAAATAAAGAATACCATTTGATGTTAAATTCTTCATTAACGGCTTAATAAGATTCCCATGATCCCTTTGAACATCAAAATTGTCTTCCATACGCTTAGAGTTTGAAAAGCTGGGAGGATCTAAAATAATGATGTCATATTTAGTATTAAGCTCATTTGTAACAAGATTTATTACATCAGCTTGGATGAACTCATGTTTTTCAGGATCTATTTCATTGAGGAGAAAATTTTCCCATGCCCAGTTAAGATATGTTTTAGACATATCAATTGTGGTGACAAGTCCTCCTCCCAGTGCGGCCGCAACAGAAAGGCTACCTGTGTAGGCAAATAGGTTGAGGATCTTTTTATTTTTTGACGTCTCTTTGATGGTTTTTCTAAGTGGTCTGTGGTCAAGAAAAAGACCAGGGTCCAGGTAGTCGTGAACATTAACTCTAAACTTCATTCCCAGCTCTTTTATGATAAAGAATTCCTCTGAGCGCATGATTTTTTGATACTGATCCTTTCCCTTTTGCTTTTGACGAGTTTTAAAAACGATATGACTGGTTGGAATATCACAGGCTTCTTTAAGAGCACTTATAATATGTTTCTGATGGCGTTGCCTAGTTTGGGTCAGCTCTTCAACTTCATCATCATCAAATTTTTTACCCTTTTCATAAACAACAGCATATTGATTAAATATATCGATGATATAAGGGTACTCTGGAATATCTTTTTCATAGAGGCGGTAAGCATTAAGGTTTGAATTCTTAATTAGGCTCTTTCTTTTTTTAAGATTTTTCCTTAAGCGATTAAGAATTATTGAGTGATCTTGCATGTTTTGTATTATAATCATTTGTGGCGGGATGAGAATCAATATATCGCAGCTAAGAATTAAATACAAAGGTGTGTATGCAAGAATCGATGATGAGTGCAGATGATAACAATAATGACGCTCAAACAGGAGCTAATGACCCAGGAATTGCTATTGCGGATAAGACTGAGCTTGAGCAACCCAAGATGTATAAAGTACTCATGCATAATGATGATTACTCAACGATGGAATTTGTTATCCATGCCTTGATGAAGTTTTTTAATAAAAACTATGATGAGGCCCATGCCGTAATGCTTAATATTCATAATGATGGGATTGGATTATGTGGTTTATACACTTACGAAGTTGCAGAGTCTAAGTCTGCCAAAGTAAATAGGTACTCAAAGGGTAAGGGGCATCCCCTAAAAACATCCATTGAACCTTGCGATTAATTAATTAGGTCCCATATTGTTAATGAGGAAGGTGGATTATGGTAAGTGCACAATTAGAAGTTCTTTTAAACAAAGCAATTCGAAGGGCAAATCAGCTCAAACATGAGTTTTTAACTCTGGAGAATGTTTTACTTTCAATGCTCACGGATGAAAATATCGTTAAGGTATTAAAAGACTCTGGTGGAGATGTTGCTGGATTATCTGCTGAGCTGGAAACATTTGTCACAAATCCTGATAATTATAGCCTCTTAAGTGATGAGGATATTGAAGAGCTGGCTGAAGAGCAATTTGATAATAAAGAAATGCAAGAACTTGCTAAGCAAAGTGGGATCCTTTTTCAACCCGAAATATCATTAGCACTTCATCGAGTTATCCAAAGAGCTGCTGTTCATGTGCAAAGTTCAGGTAAACAAGCCATTTTACCTGTTCACTTACTAGTGGCAATGTTCTCGGCTAAAAACAGTCATGCTGTGTATTTTATGCGAAAATTTGGACTTGAGCGGTTCAGACTTGTAGATAAGATTGCCCACTCTGCTGATAAAGCCTTGAGTAACCAAAATAAGCCAAGCGGCGCACCTAATATTGATCCACTCCAAGCTGATCAAAGTGACCAAGATGTAAAAATTTTAGAAGAATTTACTACAAACCTAAATGAATTAGCGAAAAAAGGAAAACTAGACCCGATTATAGGTAGAAAAGATGAACTACAACGAGTGATTCAAATCTTATGTCGGCGTAGAAAAAATAACCCTATTTTAGTAGGAGAGTCAGGGGTAGGAAAAACAGCAATTGCTGAAGGTTTAGCTCAATTAGTTGTTGAGGGAAGAGTACCCACCATAATTCAAGGTATGGAGATTTACAGTCTCGATATGGCCTCTTTATTGGCCGGGACCAAATTTCGAGGTGACTTTGA
>JABJPQ010000514.1 GCA_018663815.1 Halobacteriovoraceae bacterium
TAAAAAACAAAATAAATTTAGCTTAGAGTTTCTCATTACCTCCGAACAAACTAAAAATATCGTTACAGCTAAGCATGATGGAAGTTATTCAGAACTTGATGCTTCTTTACTTCACCGTCTATCTCCCAATGATGAGATTAGATATTTTTTATCCACTAGATATGTCGATTCCCAAATGGAAAACTTTGGAAATGAGTTTGAGTTTTTCTTTGCAGAATTTATGTACCGAAGAAAAAATATTTTAACCCAAGATAAAAATGGCATTTACATGGCCGCAGAGCTTAAAAACTACCGTGTTATTGACCCCGATATTAAACACGAATACAACTATGATGGCTCTGTTATTCCACAACTTATTTTCAAAAAATCATGGGGCAGAAGGTTTAGCACAAAACTAAAAGTACGACGTCATTTTTATCAAACTAATAACGATTCAAACTATACCCTAGAAAATGAAGATCGTATTTATCTATCTACTTCCTATTTTATCAACCGCTGGTCTATGGCCTATGCGCAATTAAAATATCAGCATAAAATTAGAAAAGGTGATGGCATAGATTATCGATTTATGGAGCTTGCTTCTTATAATAGAGACACCCATAGGCTTGATTTTTCGAATGTGCCAGATGCAAAGAAAAACCAAGAAATTGTAACCTTACACACAGGCTTTTTATACTTTCTTTCCAGACAAAATATGCTGGAAGTATATGCTGAAACTAAGCTTAGTAATACCTATGATAAAAGAGAGATCGATGATATTGCCCATGATGAGCTTGTTTTTGGAACGGCCCTATACTTAACGGCATTTTAGTATGCCTCGTTTTACCTCAAAACTAGGTTCAACATTCTACCTTAAAAAAGGACGCCTAAATAATAAGGTACCTCTTATTTGTTGTCACGGTGGCCCGGGTGGGAATCATTTGAGCTTAAAGCCTTTACTCGAATTATCAAAAAGCAGACAAGTTACCATCTTTGACCAAATAGGCTCAGGAAACTCTAGTTCAACTACAAAATCAAAATGGAATATAACAGCTTTTTGCAAAAACCTAAATGAACTAATCTCTCATCTAGGTTATGATCAAGTGATACTCTATGGTAGCTCATGGGGTGGCACCCTGATCTTAGAGTACTATAAACGCTACCCTAATAAAGTGACTGGCTTAATTTTTCATTCTTCTTTAATTTGCGAAAAACGATGGAAGCAAGATGCCAAAAAACTTATTAAGGCCTTGCCTCAAAAACAACAAAATATTATTAACACTTGTGAAAAAATTACGGCCACAGATGCCAAAGTTTATAAGCAGGCGATGCTTGAATACTATAAAAAACATGTCTGTCGAGTTAAAGGTATCTTTGATAATAAAAAGCCAAAAAGTAAAATTAAATTTAATGAAGACCTTTATCAGCATATGTGGGGACCTAGTGAGTTTTGTGCAACAGGAACACTGAAAGGTTATAATGGTATAGCAACTCTTTCAAAAATTTCTGTTCCTACTCTCTTCTTATGTGGAGAATATGATGAATCCACCCCTCATTCAAATAAGTTTTTTGCACGCAAAGTAAAAGGATCACAAATCGAAGTTGTTTCGAATGCCTCTCATAGCTCACTACGAGAAAGAAAAGTATATACCTTACAAATATTAAATAAATTTCTAAGCCAACTAACTTAATAAGTTTAGGTAGTAAATAAAGTCATAACTATTGCTTCATCAATACCTTGTTGTTCAAAATAGTCTGCAAGGTATAAAGCTTTGACTGATTTGTTTTCGATCTCAACAATCCCACACACGGTATTTTTTAACAATAAGACCTTAAAAGTATCATTATCAAATTCACTCTTACTGTCATTACTTCCGAAGGCTGAACTTAATAAATTTTCTGTTATTTTTGACCTTAGAAAGTACTTATCATAAATAATTTTTGCATCATCAAGATTACTTGAGTTTAACTCTTCTAATGTAAGATTTTCTTTTTTGAGGGCATGCCCATACGGACAATGTAAACAACTGCTCTTACAACATGATCCTCTTGATAGATGATACTCTGAGGTAAATACTAAGTGTCCCTGTTTATTTAAATAATCTTTTTTACTCATCTACTTCACCTCTAAATATAATCATATTACTCTATTTAATTCAGTTATAAATTAAGATAAACTAATACTAGATGAAAAATTTACTACGTCCATATGAAGCACTATTTAACTTTATTTCACTTAATCGTGTAAAGAATAAAGATATCGATCTCACAGCAATACATATTCATTTGTTAACGGTTTTATCAACTTCTGTTCTCATGTGGTTGTATACTGCCATAGCAATAATATATATGACAAATCCGATCCCTGGACTCATTGGAGTAGTTTGCTCACTGGTACATTTATTATCACCACTCACTTTTAGATGGAGTAAAAATATTTTCCTTGCGAGTACTATCGCATTACTTCCGGGTATTATTCATCAAACAAGCTTTTCCTGTTTTAGTGGTGGCTTCATGAGTAGTGCCCTCATATGGTATGGGGTTTTTCCTATCCACGCAGGTCTAACATGCGGTAAAAAAGCTGTTTTGATATGGTCTATTATCGTCACAATTGTTGCGCTTTGTCTTCTTGGAATGGAAGTGAATGGTTACCCTTTTCAAGACATGCTATTACCTCAAGGAAACTTATTTACCCACTCTATTTCAATCTTTGGATTAATTTTTGCTGGAAGCATTATTTTATATTTTTATGCAGCATTAACAAATAGCCACAGTAAAGAGATTCAAGAGCATCACAATAAGATTAATCTCCTTACGAGAATACTTATGCACGATATGTCTAATTCAATTCAAGCTCTAAGAGGTTCAGCGAGTCTTTTGTTAAAAGATAAAGATACTAATAAAAATCAACAAAGACAGTCAGAAATCATTAATAAACACTCATTATTTTTATCTGATACCACCAGATCAATAAAAGCGCTTTTCTTAGTTGATAGCGTTAATGATAAATTAAAATTAGAAAAAGTTGATCTTAATGAATCATTACGATTTATTTTTAATATTTTAGAAAATAAAATTAATCAAAAACAATTAGTCATAAATCTTAGTTTTAACAATGCCTGCTTTATTCTTGCAGCTCCTCATGTCTTAGAAAATCAAGTCATTCATAATATACTACTGAATGCAATTCAATATTCTTTTGAGAGTGGTCAAATAGATATTGAAGTCCATGAAGTTAATAACACTTCTTTGATAGAACTAGTTGTTCGTGACTATGGGACTGGTATGGAACCAGAGATACTTAAGAATATCTTTAACCCTAAAGAACTCAATGCGATAAAAAAAATCACTAAGACCCCAGGCTCAGGGGCAGGAATGTTTATCTTAAAAGATATAGTAGAAAGGATGCAAGGCTCAGTTAGTGTTCAATCTACTAAAGACATTGGAACTATCGTTACAGTTAGATTTTTAAAAGCGACTTGAGGATTTAGATAACAAAGGATATTGATGGAAATTGTAATTATTATTGGAGCTTCAGATAAGCCTGAGCGGTACTCTTATCAAGCTAAGAACTTACTCTCGGAGTATGGCCATAAAACTCTTCTTGTGCATCCTCGTTTACAGCAAATCGAAGGCCAAGAAGTGTACCATGGACTAAGTGAAATTAAAGAAACACCAGACACAATTAGTATGTACGTAAACCCTAAATTATCCTCTCCACTGCTCAGCGATATTCTAAGGTTGGCTCCTAAGCGAGTTATATTTAACCCTGGCACTGAAAACCAAGACCTTTGCACAGAGTTAAATAAACATGGAATTAAAACAGAAGAAGCTTGTACATTAGTATTACTGCGCACCGGTCAATTTTGAACAAAAAAAAACCCCACATAAAGTGAGGCTTTATCAAAAATCTATTTGTATTAACTATCTTGGTGAATGACAGCTTGTGTGCCATACACCTAAACGACCAGTATAAACTGCAGTTAATTTACCGTTTACATATACATAACTTTTACCAATACCTAAACCATCAATTTCAACATACTTAGCAGTTAGTGGCCAACATTGCTCAAAACTCATATCTCTTTTTAATCTTTTGTAAGTAAGGTTTTGAATACTTGGAATTGCTGCTTCAACTTGTGCCATTACATCTGCTTCAGACTCACCTGTAAATTTAACGCTAAATCTTTTTGCTTCTTGACCTGCAAATACATTTACCGAAAGTGCAACTAAAACGATTGCTAATAATGTTTTCATAATTTCTCTCCTATGAGGTTGTTGTTTATGTTTTCCTGTTAAAAACAATTTAAGTTTATCCACTTTATCTGTCAACACGGCTATACAAAACAAGCCATTTTGTATTCACAAACGTGTACAACATCAAAGCCAAACTACTAGTTTTAAACTAAGTAGCAGCAGGTAATAACAAAAACAAACAAGAACAAATGTGTACAGGGATCTAAGTAATTTCCAGATCAATTAATGAAACTTCGGGAAAGTTCTCTTGAATTTTCAACTCTAGCTGAGCAACGATCTTAGCCGTCAGACGTATCATGCGCTCACTAGATTTATATAAAATTTTAAACTGATCCTCTTCTGTAGCAAGCTTTTTTAGCACTTCTTTAATGTCAACTGATTGAATAAGCTCAGAACTATTAAGTTCTACTTCTACACTTAAGCGAATACTGCCTGCACCTAGGATTTGTGTTTTCAACAACAGCACACTTTTAATTTCAGCTTGATTTTGGATGAAAAGTTCAATTTCTTCTTCTTTATGTATTGAAGTACTTCGTCCTATTAGTAGTTTTCCATTGATAAAAGCAAGTAAAACGGCCATTAAGCCCAATAAAAACGCGATGCCAAGAGATGCAAAAATATCGAATAAAACACTATTGAAGATTTGTCCCAACCCGATTCCTAACATCGCCAAAGAAACACCTAGAACTGCGACACCATCCTCAAGCAAAACAGCAATAAGAGTTGGATCATCACTTTCTTTTAAAAACTCAATATAGCCTAGA
>JABJPQ010000517.1 GCA_018663815.1 Halobacteriovoraceae bacterium
AAAAATGTTGAAATAAAACCGGATCCCCTCCCAGTGAGGCATCAAAAATTCCAATTCCAAAAGTCCTTTCAAAGACAAGTAGTAAAAGTGTAATACCAAGCACTGGAGTTGCAATAACTTGAATAATCGCTGTTGCATATAACGACCATACAAATAGTGGCATTCTCATCATTGTCATTCCAGGAGCTCTAAGCTTGTGGATAGTAACAATAAAATTTAGCCCCGTTAGAATCGAAGAAAATCCCATGACAAAAGCACCAAATACAACCATTGTAACGGCGTCAGCAGTTCTGCCAGAGTAAGGTGTATAAAAGGTCCAGCCTGTATCAATACCGCCCCAAAATAAGGACATCGTTGCAATAAGAGCACCTACGACTAAGCAATACCAAGAAGCTAAATTAAGCTTAGGAAAAGCTACATCTTTTGCTCCAATCATTAGTGGCAGCGCAAAGTTTCCAAGTAGTGCCGGAATCCCAGGGATAATAACCATGAAGACCATGAGTGACCCATGTAAGGTCATGGCCCTATTGTATACATCACTAGTCATAAATAGTGGTTCTGGTGTTAAAAGTTCAAGTCTTAATAAAATGGCAAATAATCCACCGATGAGAAAAAATGCCATAATGACAATAAAGTACATTAGTGCAATTCTTTTGTGATCGATTGTGGTTAACCATGACATTAGACCTTTTTCACAGTTGATGTAATTTCCACCGTGCGAATGAGTATCTGTTGTTGACATTTATATCCCCTTACTTATTTTAGTGTTTTAATATATTCAATTAAATAATCAATTTCTTTTTCAGACAAAAGCCCAGCAAAAGAATTCATTTGTCCCGAAAAACCATTTACGATTTTCGTATTTGGAGCAATGATTGACTCTCTAATATATTCAGCGTTAGCAACAACCCCATCAGCATTGCTAAACTCTCTTTTTTTCCCAAATAATCCTTGAAGGCCTGGTCCAATCTTTTTCTTATCAGTTGTCGTGTGGCAAGTAATACAGTTTCGCATAAAAAGCCGAGAACCAAGTTCTATCGGATCTGTGACATTAGATTCTGAAATTTCACGATCCAGCCATTTATCAAATCTCTTTTGAGAGACGACTCTTACTGTTCCTCGCATACGAGAGTGTGAAGTTCCACAGTACTCAGCACAAAAGATTCTATAGTCACCTTTTTTAGTTGCTGTAAAAGCTAAGTGAGTTTTCATGCCTGGAACAGTGTCTCTTTTAATTCTAAAACTTGGAACATAGAAAGAGTGAAGAACATCAGTTGAAGTCATATCAAGCTTAACAGCTTTATTAACTGGCACATACATGATGTCTGAAACGCTCACCTCTTTATTATCTTTTTTATAGGTGAATTCCCACATCCATTGCTTACCAGTAACATTTATTTTCATGGCATCATTTGGAACTTTTTGTAACTCAAAATAAGCCCAAATTCCCCAGAATGCGATTCCTAAGAAAATAATCGTCGGTATAACAGTCCAGATAGTTTCCGCAACTGCGTTATGCGGAATATAGGCTGACTTTTCACCTCTAGAACGGTGATACCTGATAATAAAATACGTCATCGCTCCCATCAAACCGATAAATCCGACAATACTCAATAATGTGACGAAATTAAAAATATCGTCAACAAGATGTGCACCCTGCGATGCTTGCTCTGGTAGCATAAAACCAAAGATTGTTTGCAAAACATCTCCCAAAAACCTCATAAGCTTGTTCCCTTTAAAAATTTATATTGTTTATTATTTTTCATTTTTATTTTCGTCTTCCTCTTTATTTTCTTTGCTAACTTCCTCATTAACTTTTTTCTCTTTGCTCCAAAATAAAAACATAAAGAATCCTAAAACCAAAATCATCAAAACACCACCAAGGCGCATAACGTTTAGTGCATAGAAAGCGTAAGTTTTTTTATTAGGATCATATTGTAGACAAAAGAGGATCATTCTATCAACTATTGTTCCAATTTTATGGTTTGCAGCCTCAACTAAAGAGAGCCTAAGGACTTTGGGCTCAACTTGTAGCCCGTAATGATAGTAGGAAATCGCACCTTCGGTTGTAAGAACATAACCAGCTGCTGTATGGGCCCACTGCTGTTGAGCCTGATCCCAGGCATACTTAAAGCCAATTTGGTTTGCTAGTGCTTTGATATTTTTTTCTTCACCAGTTAGAAAATGCCACCCCTTACGTGTATGAGGTTTTCCATAGGATTTAATATATGAATCCACTTTATTTTTGGCCAGCATCGGTGACTCGTCAGGATCAATCGATACAGCGACAAGTTCGAACTTATCCCCAATCTCCCACTCAAAATCTCTAAATGTGTCTATTAAA